>NZ_PJAP01000333.1:0-6679 GCF_002836795.1 Shewanella sp. 11B5
TAACTCAACATGAATGTGCTTTTTCTGCTCGCTAATGTCTTGCACCTTGGTCATGTCGGCCACTTGTTTCATGAATAATAACGACGCCAAAATGATCCCAGCACTGATCGCTATCACCATGTCAAAAAATATGGTCAGTAACAAGCACACCATCAACACCAGTATTTCACTGGCAGGGGCTTTTTTAACAAGATGGACAATCTTAGGCGCTTCACTCATGTTCCAAGCCACCATAATAAGCAGCGCCGACATGCCCGCCATGGGGATATAAGCTAAAACAGTGCTGAGCGATAATAAAGACACTAACACCACCAGCGCATGGATCATGGCCGCGATTGGGCTTACCGCCCCCGACTTATAGTTAGCCGCCGAACGAGCGATGGCAGCAGTCGCGGTAATACCGCCAAAAAATGGCGCGATAATATTACCGATACCTTGACCAAGTAATTCGCTATTAGCGCTGTGCTTTTTACCTGACATGCCGTCTAGCACCACTGCGCACAGTAACGATTCAATGGCACCTAACATGGCGATAGCAAAGGCGGCAGACAATAGGTCACTGGCTAATTGCCAAGTGAGTACCAATGGCACTTCACCCGTTTGCGCGCGAAGCCAAGGCCATTCAAAATCGGGCAACATAGAGGGAATACCTGCACCGATAGAGCCATCGGCTAGGGTGAAACTGAACGTAGATCCAATCGTGGCAACATCGAAACCTTGGAGGTTCAACATCAACGCCACAATACTTGCGGCCACCACAGCAGGCAGATGCGCTGGCACAGCCAACTTGAGTTTTGGCCACAAAATAAACACCACTAATGTGCTTAATCCCACCAGTAATGTCGGCCCCGAAAAACTAGGAATTTCTTGAACTAAGGTAGCTACTTTACCGACAAAACTTTCTGGCATCTCGGTAATAGTTAGACCAAAAAAATCCTTAACTTGCAGCACTGCAATCACCACGGCAATACCACCCGTAAACCCTAACGTGACTGATTCGGGAATATATTGGATATAACGCCCTAAGCGAAACAACGCCATGATAATCAACATTAGTCCGGATAACATGCTGGCCAGCAATAAACCTGACAGACCATATTGATGCACGATGGGATAGAGGATCACCACAAAAGCGGCGGTAGGGCCAGACACACTGTAACGCGAGCCACCGGTGAGCGGAATAATAAACCCACCAATAATGGCAGTATATAACCCGTATTGCGGCGCGACCCCAATGGCAATTGCAAGCGCCATTGCTAATGGAATAGCAATAATGCCAACGGTTAAGCCGGCTAATAAATCTTTAGTGAATGCATTGGCATTGTAGGGAGCGTCTTTTAAAGACTCTCGGAGTGCATGCCCGATACGAAGAGAAAATAAATGTGTGCGGTATTTCATTGCGGCGATCCCATAACCTAGTACGGCGTCAAGATACCCCTCATTATAGGCCGATTACCTTACAGTACAATCGAATTAAGTTAACACCTGATGATAATATAATTATCATCACATTATAATATAAAATTTATCTAAATAGAGGTAATAAGATCCACTGGCTCTGATGACTCGCGCAAAAAAGCCACCGATTATTGCGGTGGCTTCGGTGGTGTTTATTAAGAATGCACACAACAGTTGGCTGCCTAATCTTAGTCGCTAATCAAAGGCCAATCTTAACGGCTTAAACGTTAACGGCTAAAATCAATAGACACTTTGCGGCCGCGATTAGTATCTATATTTTGATAATCCCAGTCGTATTGCGAAATAAGTCTGGTCGTTAACTCAAGCCCTAAGCCAAAGCCTAACTCTTCAAAGCTATTAGCATAAGACTTACACTGATTAGCGATGCTTACCGATGTGGCTGACTGGCGAATAGTCACACTACCTTCAACAGTGTGCTGTAAAGCGTTGCGGATGAGGTTGGTAATAATTATCCGGCATAGCGTGTCAGGGAGTTGGTGAGCAGAGTCATCGGTTTCGATGCTGATTTCAATATTTTTGCCGTGGATTAAATACCTTAAATCTTGCACTAGCTGGCGAATAAGCTGACCTAAATTAACTTCTTTTAACGGCAAACTTTTACCTTCACGGCGTGTTAACCACAATAAGGTTTCGGTGAGATCGGTCATGGTGAGCCCAGCACGTTCGATGCGGTTAACGACTTGAGCTTGTTTTTCAGCGCTAGCGCCTTTGCTTATCAGCTTTTGCAGTAATTCAGTGTTCGTACGGATTACCGCTATTGGGGTGCGTAATTCATGGCTGGCATAACCTAAGAATTGTTGCTCGCGATCTAAGCTTTCCTGCACAGTACCTAAACTGGTTTTAACAATATTGGCTAATGTGTTTAGCTCGCTGTAATGAAAATCTGGCGCAGGGTCTGCTAGTTGTTTGCTATCTAACTCTTTGGCCCAATTTTTTAGGCGCTCAATCGGCAAAGTCACTTTGCGCATCATTAACAGCAATATCAGCGTAAACATCACAATACTAAAAATGGCGGTAGCAAGAATCACCAGAAAAAAGGGTTTATCTTTGGGCGGAGGAATATTGCCCATTTTTTTATCTAAAATGCTCGAGACATAACGGATCTGGTCACCTTTAAGCACTTTGATGACAAAAAAGCCTTTTTCTGGTGGTTTTAACGGTGAACCGCCAATAATATTTTTGTGTAACACATTAAACTCGCTGGGCTCCAGCTTAATGTGTAGTTGAATATCTTTTGGTAAATCCTGCCAACGACTGGCGACAGTAAACAATTGTGATTTGCTAGGGTGCCCGTCGGTTACAACTTGCTCTTGTCCATGCGCATACATCGTCGCCAGCATGACTTTGTCCATGCCAGAGATATAATAATGCACGCTCAATGCGGATAAAATTAAAATGGTGCTAATGCCAGTAAATAACATTACCAGCAGCACAAAAATTCGCAGACTCGGTCTTAATTTCATGACGTAGGGGTATTCCTATTGCTTATTGCTGTCGTAATTTAAATCAATACATTATGTAGTCAGCGCTATGATGAAAGCTCTGCGTCTTTAATGGCAAAGCCATGGCCACTAATCGTGTGCAGTAACTTTACGTCATGCTCAGCATCAAGCTGTTTTCGCAAATTAAAAATATGTACTTTTAAGCTGTTACTGTCAGGTTGATCATCGCCCCACACACTTTGCATGAGCTTTTCACGCGACACCGGATTAGGGCTTGTTCGCATTAGCACCTCTAAAATCTTAAACGCGGTCGGCGATAACTTTACTAACTCATTGGCGCGATACGCCTGCTTTTGTTGTAAATCTAAGGTTAAGTCACCGACAGATAAGCGCATAACTTGGCCACTGCGCCGACGCGCTAACACTCGCGTCCGCACAATGAGTTCTTCCATGGCAAAGGGTTTCACCAAATAATCATCTGCCCCTTTAGCAAAGCCAGTTAGCTTATCGTCTAACGTGTCTTGGGCTGTCAGCATTAACACTGGCACATCCATACCTTGCATGCGCAACGACTCGCACACTTGCAACCCATTCATTTTGGGTAAGTTTAAATCTAAAATCACCACATCGTATTGATTCTGCAAACTTAAATTAAGCCCAACTTGCCCATTGGCGGCATGGTCACAAAGAATATCTTCTAGCTCTAAATACTCGATCACCGCCGTAGCTAAGTCGAGGTCATCTTCAACCAGTAACAATTGCAGTTTGTCGGTGTTCATGCTGCTCATTCCTTGGTTGATCACGACGTTGCCACGTCACGATTTGGGCGCAGTTTGGTCATCAGGTTATGTATAAAAGCCTTAGACTCGCATTGAATTAACAGCAAAGATGGCGTCAAAATCAAGGTGATAAAGGTAGCAAATAAAATACCATACCCTAGCGCCGCTGCGGCAGGAATTAAAAACTGCGCTTGTAATGAGGTTTCACCTAATAATGGCGCTAAGCCCGCAAAGGTGGTCACCGAGGTAAGCAATACCGCTCGAAGTCTTCCGGTGCATGACTCAACAATTGCATCGTGTACCGACATGCCTTCTTCGTTAATTAATTCATTATAACGCGACACCAGTAACAAGCTGTCGTTTACCACCACGCCACTTAAGGCCAAAATACCGTTTAACGACAAAATACTAATGGTTAAGTCATTCAACCAATGGCCTAAAATTGCGCCCACAATACCAAACGGAATCGCAGTCATGATTATCACTGGCTGTATATACGACTTTAACGGAATGGCTAACAAGGCATAAATGGCAATCAGCGCCAGCACAAACATCGATTCTATCGAGCTTGTGGTTTCGGCTTGCTGTTCAGCTTCGCCGGCAAAATTGAAACTCACACCTGGGTACTGTACTTCTAACTGCGATACCAATGTTTGTTTAAGCTGGCTAACCAACTCATTTGACGCA
The DNA here is from genome assembly GCF_002836795.1 of Shewanella sp. 11B5. Classification (NCBI taxonomy): domain Bacteria; kingdom Pseudomonadati; phylum Pseudomonadota; class Gammaproteobacteria; order Alteromonadales; family Shewanellaceae; genus Shewanella; species Shewanella sp. 11B5. The sequence goes on from NZ_PJAP01000333.1 coordinate 4,388, forward strand.
ATTTTATCTTTGTCTAATACCGCACTGATGTATACCGCCCGCTGGCTGTCGATACGGGTAATATTCGACGGTTGATAATCATTAAAAATCTGGGCTACGTGACTCAACGGCACAATAGTCCCGTCGCTGGTTCTCACATTGGCAAGCTGAATATCTTCAAAGGTTTGACGATCTTCATCAGGGTAACGAACGCGCACTTTCACTTCGTCTTTACCACGCTGAAAACGTTGTACCACTCCGCCGCCAAATGACTGCAATATCTGACTCGACAAGGTGTCGGTATCAAATCCTAATGCGCGCCCTTGCGCTGTTAATTCAAAGCGATATTGTGGGTCGCCTGCATCTAGGTTGTGGTCAATGCCACTCACACCGTCCATCACTTCTATTGCGGCTTTTAGTGCTTGGCCAGCAGCGAATACAGACTCAGTATCTCTGGCTTTAATCTCTACTTTAAAGTTATCGAGCATTTCTTTTTTCGATAACACTTTAAGCTTTTTAATGCCTTCCATTTGGCCAACAAGTTCAGTCCACTTTTGGGTAAACTCTTTAAGGGTATAAGGGCTGTTGGTTGCCAACTCGACCTGCACTTGGCCAGAGGCACTGCCACTTGCCATTACATGTAAGCTGGTTAAATAGCTATCTTGGTCATTTTCACTGTCTTGTTGTTGAGCCACCAGCTCTGCATCCACTCGTTTAGCAGCGCTTTCTAAGGTCATTAAATTTTTATAGGTTTGGCCAAAACTGGCGTCGTTTTGCATTGAAAAGTCAGCTACGACTGTGTCGCCAGCAATATCAGGGAAAAACGCCACTCGCACGCTACCCGTTAACGGCATTCCGGCAACCAAAATAAACACCGCAATAAACATCAATACCACGGCATAACGAAACCGCAGGGCAAACTCAATAACGGGTTGGTAAATTACGCGGCTAAACCACTTCAAGCCACTGTCCGCGGCATGTTGAATATGGTTAAACCATGACTTTTTGGCACTTTTTTGAGTATTAATATGGGCTAAATGCGACGGTAAAATAAACTTAGATTCAATTAACGACAGCATTAAACAGATGGCAACAACCGTACCAAACTGGGCATAAATTTGTCCTAAACGGCCTTCTACGTTGGCCAAAGCGACAAAGGCAACCACGGTCGTTAACACACCAAATATGGTTGGGGTCGCGACTTTTAAGGTACCTTTGATGGTGTTGTCGATGTTGTCGCCGTATTTTTGCCGAGTGGTATAAACACTCTCACCCACCACCACGGCGTCATCGACCACAATCCCCAGCGCCATAATAAAGCCAAAGGTGGTCATTTCATTTAGGGTTAAACCAGCAAAAGTATTGCTCATAAAAAACAAGGTGCCGAAGAACACAAACGGCAAACCTGCTGCAACCCAAAACGCCACGCGCAAGTTTAAAAACAACGCCAAAATAATAAACACTAATGCGATACCACTGAGGGCATTTTTAACTAGCAAGCTTAAGCGTTCGGTAATCAGGGTGCTTTTGTCATGCCAAGTGGCAATATTTACACCATCGGGCAGCGCATTAGCATTACGCCATTTATCAACGACTTGCTTAGCTTGCTCGACAATATTAACGATATCGCCATTTTCATCCATCACAATTTCAATGGCGCTTGAGTTGGCTTGGTTATAACGCGACAACACAAAGGTGTCGTCGGCATAGCCGTCTTTCACTGTGGCAATATCGCCCAGTGTAATCATCGAGCCCTGGCTAGTGGTGATAACTGGAATTGCCATAAAATCTTGCTGTTGATAAGCTTGTTGAGCCACTTTCAAACGCACGGTTTTATCATCGTTGTATAAGCTGGTCGAAATAGATGCAGATGACTCGGCGTTCACCGCACTGGCGACTGACGCTAACGTCAATCCGTAAGCTTGCAGCTTAGCTTCGTCAACTTCGATAGAAATTATTGGCTCGGCTTTGGCTTTAATTTCCAGATCATGAATGGCATCTTGGCTGAGCAAATCCGCTTTAAGTTGTTCCGCTAACGCTTGTAACGTCGCGCGGTCGGCATCGCCATAAATCTCAATCCATAAGGCATGGTCTTGCATGCGCATTTTATCGATAACAGGGTTTTCAGCTTCGCTAGGAAAGTTATAAATTGCATCAACATTGGTTTTAATGTCAGTGAGCAAGGTGTCTAAGTCATAAGAGCTGGTTTTCTCAATCATCACACTGCTGCCATTGGCATTGGATGTTGAGGTAATCCGCTTTATGCCCGGCACCGTTTCTAAGGCATCTTCGATTTTAATCGCGATGCCTTCT
>NZ_PJAP01000334.1:0-6642 GCF_002836795.1 Shewanella sp. 11B5
TGGTTATACCTGTGGACGCCCCATGAAGTTTATTGTAAAGCTGTACCCTGAAATTATGATGAAGAGCAAGTCGGTAAGAATGCGCTTTACCAAAATGCTTGAAACTAATATACGTAATGTGCTTAAAAATGTGGATGAAGGTGCAAAAGTACAACGGTTATACGATCGTATCATCGTGCAAGTACCGAGCGATAAACCTGAATTGTGTGACGTTTTTGCAGAGCGACTAGCTTGTATTCCAGGTATTGCTCATGTGGTGCAAGTGAGTGAGTACAGTTTTGATTCGATCGATCATATTTATCAGCAAGCTTTGCCTAAATACCGTGATGAAATTGCCGGTAAAACTTTTTGTGTCCGCGTAAAACGTTCTGGTAATCATGACTTTAATTCAATTGATGTTGAGCGTTATGTCGGTGGTGGATTAAATCAACACACTGAGGCGCTAGGGGTAAAACTTAAAGACCCTGACGTAACCGTTAATCTTGAAATCAATCAAGATAAGCTTTACATGGTTGAACGTCGCATTCAAGGTTTAGGCGGTTTTCCTATGGCGACACAAGAAGATGTGTTGTCACTTATTTCGGGTGGTTTCGATTCTGGTGTGTCGAGTTTTCAGTTTATTAAGAAAGGCGCTCGTACCCATTACTGTTTCTTTAATTTAGGTGGCGCTCAGCACGAAATTGGCGTTAAGCAAGTCGCGTATCACCTGTGGAAAAAGTACGGTGAGTCTCACAAAGTACGTTTTGTGTCAGTGCCATTCGAGCCCGTGGTTGAAGAGATTTTAGAGCGTATTGATAACGGTCAAATGGGTGTGGTACTTAAACGTGTAATGATGCGTGCAGCGACACGTATTGCTGACAAATACGGTATTCAAGCGTTAGTAACAGGTGAGAGCTTAGGTCAAGTATCTAGTCAAACACTGACTAACCTAAATGTTATCGATCGCAGTACCGATTTATTGATTTTACGCCCGCTTATCGCAATGGATAAACAAGATATTATTAATCAGAGCCGTATTATTGGCACTGAAGATTTTGCGAAGTCTATTCCCGAGTATTGTGGTGTGATTTCACAAAAACCTACAGTTAAAGCGGTATTATCTAAGGTTGAAGCAGAAGAGCTGAAATTCTCTGAAGATTTAATCGACCGTGTAGTTGCGTCTGCTGTGGTAATGGATATTCGTGATATTGAAGCTGAAATGAACCAACAAGTGACCGAGACTGAAACGGTTAAAGACGTGGCTTCAGGTGAAATAATCATTGATGTTCGTGCTCCTGAAGAAGAAGAACGTAGCCCATTATTAATTGATAATGTAATGGTTAAAGCGATTCCATTCTTTAAGTTAGCGACCCAATTTGCCGATTTAGATAAGTCTAAAACGTATTTATTGTATTGTGACCGTGGTGTGATGAGTAAGCTGCAAGCCTTATATCTTGTAGAGCAAGGCTATACTAACGTTAAAGTGTATCGTCCTTAAGTCTTCGAAACGACATCGTCTTTACGGTGTTGTGACTTGGAGCTATTTGGGTGACTTATCCTCTTTCGTGTTGGTTGAAGCGGTGAGCTGGAGCAGTAATACGCTTCGAGTGAGACGAACCACAGACAATAAAAAACCGCATTTAATGCGGTTTTTTATTGTCTCAGTAACGTGCTTAAGATGAACTGGCTCTAATTAGCTTGAACCGCTTCTGAAGTTTTTTGTTGTTCATCATTGTCAGCAACTAAAATGCTGTTAACATCATAATTGATATCAATTTGCATCGCTTCAATGCTTTGCGATAATTCAGCATGTAAATCGATCATATCGATAGGTTCTAGTTCAGTCGCTTGAGCAGAAGATAAACCCATTATGGATGTTAACGCGACTGCAAAAATAGTGTTTAGGTTGAACATTGGGGGTGAGCCTCCAGGCTAATAAGTCACATTTGCCGGACTATCCCAGTAACATCGTAGAGATTGTCCAACTGTATTTTCAATGATGCTAATTTAACCAAACACAGTGTTCTTTACAAACGACAAAAAATAACGATAATCATTAGAAAAACTAATTAAAAAACGAGAGATTGATCACTATGTCTAGACGATTACCTCCTTTGAATGCAGTTAAAGCATTTGAAGCTGCAGCACGACATTTGAGCTTTACCCGCGCCGCAGAAGAGTTGTTTGTCACTCAGGCTGCAGTGAGTCATCAAATTAAAGCATTAGAAGATTTTTTAGGGCTAAAACTGTTTAGGCGTAAAAATAGATCATTATTGTTAACAGAAGAAGGCCAAAGCTATTTTCTGGACATTAAAGACATTTTTATTGAGCTCGGCGAGGCGACTAATCGCCTGCTTGCCCGAAGCGCGGTGGGATCGTTAACGGTGAGCATGTCTCCGAGTTTTGCTATTCAATGGTTAGTGCCTCGTTTAGCTAAATTTAGCGAAAAAAATCCTGATATTGATGTGCGTATTAAGGCGGTAGACAGTGATGCCAGTTCGTTAACGGATGATGTCGATGTGGCTATTTATTACGGTCAAGGTAATTGGCCTGGACTACGTGCTGATAAACTGCGTAATGAAGTGCTGATTCCCGTATGTTCGCCATTATTACTCAATGGTCCTAAGCCATTAATTCAGCCTAGTGATTTAAAACTCCACACTCTATTACATGATTCCAGCCGTCAAGATTGGCAGGCATGGTTTAGACAATGTGGCGTGACTGACATCAATGTCAATCAAGGGCCTATATTTAGCCATTCTTCATTGGTGCTACAAGCAGCTGCGCATGGTCAAGGTGTGGCATTAGGATATAGCGTACTAGCAAGACCTGATATCAAAGCTGGGCGCTTAGTGTGCCCGTTTTCTGAGGTGCTGGTGAGCAAAGATGCTTATTATTTAGTGTGTCAGCAAAATCATTCTGAAATAGGTAAAATTTCAGCTTTTAGAGAGTGGATGGTTGATATGTTTGCAGAGGAGTCGCGTAGTGAGTTGCTTACCGGATAATACGCCAGTGTTAGCTGATGATTTTCTTTTGCAAGGTCCTAAAAGTGACACTTTGATTGTTTTTGCTCATGGTGCTGGGGCGAATATGCATCATCAATATATGACTTCGATGACCGATAAGTTAATCGCTCAAGGCTATCAAGTGTACCGATTTAATTTCTTGTATATGCAGGCCAATATGCAAGATGGTAAACGCCGTCCGCCTGATCGAGCACCTAAATTACTGGCGCACTATGAACAGGTGCTGCTAGATATTCAACAAAAAATGACGCTGGGTCTTATTAATTGTCAGCGAATAATCTTAATGGGCAAGTCAATGGGTGGCCGTATGTCGACAATATTGACCAGCTCAGACCATCAATTACAACAACCTCTTGTTAAAGATGTTGCCAATAAAATTAGTGCAATTGTGTGTTTAGGCTACCCTTTTATTCCCCTCAAAGGTGGAGAACCACGACTTGCGCCTATTCAGCACAATTCAATTCCGATGCTGATTGTTCAAGTTGATCGAGATAAATTTGGCGATCTTCAACAAGTACCCAATTGGGCTTTGGGTAAACATGCCGAAGTCTGTTGGATTGGTGATGGTGACCATAGTTTGCAACCGCGAAAATCTTCTGGTTATACCCTTGAGGGCAATCTTGATCATGCCATCGAGAATATTAGTCAGTTTATTACCCGATTAGGTTAATGCTGTAACGCTATGTTTTACGCATATGCGGTGTCTACTTTGCTGATAGCTTGATCAACCCCAGCATCAATATTAACACTACATGAATACTAACGGTGATGGTTTAAGTCACGAAAGTCAGCTTGCTTCAATAGTATGATGCATTGTCGATTTATGTTGTATGAGGTTAAGTAAAATGAATAAAGGTCTATTATTGTTTGCCACATTAAGTGGTTTTATGGCTGTAGCACTGGGGGCTTTTGCTGCTCATGGGCTTAAAACTATCGCACCACCGGAATTAGTGAGTATTTTTAAACTCGGGGTCGATTATCAGTTTTATCATACCTTCGGATTGATTGCATTGGCTTTTTCTGCTCATTGGATCCCATCTAAGTTGATCAACTGGGCTGCTTATAGCTTTATTGCTGGGATAATATTGTTTTCTGGTTCGCTATACCTTTATGCCTTTACGGGGGCTAAATGGATTGGCCCAATTACGCCTATGGGCGGGTTATGCTTCTTAGTGGGGTGGTTGTTATTTGCTGCGGCGATTTGGCATGCAAAATCAGCAGAATAATGCCTTAGCTAAATTCTCCCACCTTGAGCATTTTTGAGTATAATAGCGAGATTATTGTCTCGCGATTATGCGAATATCTTTACGCTAAGGCTCCAAATGAAAAACCTATTCCTATTTTGTCGCTCAGGCTATGAAAAAGACTGTGCAGCAGAAATTCAACAACGGGCAACTGAATTAAATGTGGGTGGTTTTGTTAAAACCAACATCAACGATGCCTATGTGATCTATCAATGTTTTGACGATAATGGTGCCGATACGTTAGTTAAGGAATTGGCGCTTAGTTCATTAGTTTTTGCGCGTCAGATGTTTGCCGCTGGTGAGTTGTTGAGTGATTTGCCTGAACAAGATCGAGTAGGGCCTATTGTAGCTTCATTGGCCGCGCTCTCAAAATGTGGTGAGCTACGCGTTGAAACGCCTGACACCAATGAAGCAAAAGAATTATCTGCATTTTGTCGCAAATTGACAGTGCCGTTACGTCAAGGTTTAAAAAAGAGCGGCGCATTGCTTAACGCTGAAAGTGACCGCCGTCCAATTATTCATGTGTGTTTTATCGGGCCTGGCAAAGCGTATGCGGGTTATTCGTTAAGCCACAATAGTTCGCCACACTTTATGGGTATTCCTCGGTTAAGAATGGCTGCAGATGCGCCTAGTCGTTCAAGCCTTAAGCTAGACGAAGCTTTTGGAGCTTTTTTAACTAAAGAAGAACAAGAAACACGTTGTCGTAGTGGGTTAAATGCTGTTGATTTAGGCGCTTGTCCTGGTGGTTGGACTTACCAATTAGTTCGCCGTGGGATGATGGTTGCTGCCGTTGATAACGGTCCAATGGATCCAAAATTGATGGAAACAGGCCAAGTGAAGCATTACCGTGCAGATGGTTTTCGTTTTGAGCCACCACGTAAAAATGTGTATTGGTTAGTGTGTGATATGGTTGAAAAGCCAGCCCGAGTTGCTGAATTAATGGAAGCATGGGCGATTAATGGTTGGTTTAAAGAAGCTATTTTTAATCTTAAGTTACCAATGAAAAGCCGCTATAAAGAAGTTAGCGTGATTTTAGAAACCATTGGTGCCATTTTAACTGAAAATGAAATTGATTTTAAAATGCAGTGTAAGCACCTTTATCATGACCGCGATGAAGTGACCGTGCATTTATGGATATTTCCTGAAAAGGGTGTGAGCTACGCATAAAAATACTATTGCGCCGCTAACAAAAAGCCCCTTATGCAACATTGCATAAGGGGCTTTTTAGTTAATGACAGATAACTCAGTCATTAACGTAACCATATGGAATTATCCTAGACGATCGAGTACCGCTTGAGTGAAGTCGGTAGTGCCGTGAGTGCCGCCTAAATCGCGGGTAGTACGGTCGCCTTCTTCAATAACAGCTGATACTGCGCTACGGATCATCTCAGCTTTATCAGACATACCTAGGTATTCTAGCATTTGAATCGACGCTAAAATTACCGAGGTTGGGTTAGCTAAGTTTTTACCTGCGATATCTGGTGCACTGCCGTGTACCGCCTCAAAAATAGCGGCATCGCGACCGATGTTTGCACCTGGAGCCATGCCTAAACCGCCTACAAGACCGGCACATAAATCAGACAATATATCGCCAAATAGGTTAGTGGTCACGATAACATCAAAGTTTTCTGGGTTCATAACCAGTTTCATACAAGTGGCATCAACAATCATTTCTTCGGTGGTGATGTCTGGGTAACGCAGGCTCACTTCACGTGCCACTTTCAAGAATAAACCTGAAGTTGATTTCATGATGTTGGCTTTATGAACGATAGTCACTTTTTTACGATTTTCTTTACGTGCAAGTTCGTATGCGAACGTGGTGATTTGCTCTGCACCTTGACGAGTAATGATACTGGTCGCTTCGGCTGTTTGACCATCGTCAGAGATTTTTTGGCCTAAGCCTGAGTACATACCTTCAGTGTTTTCACGGACGGTAATAATATCAATGTTCTCGTAACGCGCTTGGGTTCCCTTAAATGAAATCACCGGGCGCACGTTAGCATAAAGGCTGAACTTTTTACGTAAGCTCACATTAATAGAGGTAAAACCTTCACCGACAGGTGTGGTTAATGGTCCTTTAAGCGTAATGCGATTTTTCTCGATAAGGTCTAAAGTACGTTGCGGTACTAATTCACCGTGTTTTTCTAACGCCGTTAACCCTGCATCAGCAAATTCATATTCAAAGTTACATCCTGCTTTATCGAGGATTTTTAATGCTGAATCGATAATGCTTGGGCCAATCCCATCACCTGGGATCACGGTTATTGTACGTTTTGACATGAATAGTCCTTCCACGGTTGTGGTTACTGCAATTGATAGACCGCATATATGACACGGCTAGGTGACGATAAAAAGCGTCGTTTTTCTGCGGCGTATTTTAACGACTTTTAATG
>NZ_PJAP01000335.1:0-6579 GCF_002836795.1 Shewanella sp. 11B5
GCGCGGTAAAACAGTTAAAGCGGCTGGTCTAGTGGTGGCTACGCGTGTGATGATCACTAAGCGTGGCTCAAAAATGGGCTTAGTCACATTAGATGACAAAAGTGCTCGCCTAGAGGTGATGCTATTTACCGAGCCGTTTGAGAAGTTTGGTCATATGCTTGAAAAAGACCGCATTCTTATTTGTGAAGGTGATGTCAGTTTTGATGATTTCTCTGGCGGCAATCGCATGAACGCCCGTAATATCATTGAAATTGGCGAAGCACGCAGTCACTTTGCCAAAGCGGTTGAAATCAATGTTCATGGCGATGATGTCACGCCTGACTGGTTACAAACCTTTGAGCAAACATTAACACCGTGGCGTAAGGGCGCCGTGCCTGTGGTGATTAACTACACCAAACAACAAGCCAGCGGCAAAATCGTGTTAGGTGAAGAGTGGCGAGTTAACCCTAGTGATGAGTTAATGTTAGCCCTCGAAAGCATGCTTGGTTCAACTAACGTCAAAATCGTGTTTAATTAGGCGCGCATCATGATTGAAAAGTCTTCGTTAACAGAGCAAATAAGTGCACCACAACTGCTAAGTTTGCTCGAACAAGCGATATTACCCCTTTATCAAATGAGTGTGGTTAAAGGTGAGTCATCGCCTAAGTTAGTACTGGCTTACAGTGGCGGCGTTGACTCAGAGGTGCTCGCGTGTGGATTAAGTGCCTTGGCACACAAACATCCGCATATTGCTTGCCTGCTTATTCATGTTCATCATGGGCTAAGTGCAAATGCTGACATTTGGGTACAGCACTGTATCACTCGGGCTAATCATTATCAGCTGCCAGTGCAGATTGAGCGAGTTAAGGTTGAAAAGGGCCCTCGGCAGAGTCTAGAGGCGCAAGCCCGCGATGCTCGTTACCAAGCATTTGACCGTTATCTTAATCCCGGTGACATTTTACTGACCGCCCATCATCAAGATGATCAACTTGAAACCTTATTACTCGCGTTAAAACGTGGTCAAGGCCCAAAAGGGTTGGCGGCAATGGGGGCGATACAAGCTTACAAGCAAGCTTGGCTAGTTAGACCGTTATTGGATATCAGCCGCGATCAAATTGAGCAATTTGCGGCGCAAAAACAACTATCCCATATTGAAGATGAAAGTAACCAAGACGACAGCTTTGATAGAAATTTTTTACGCCTCGATATCATTCCAAGATTAAAACAGCGTTGGCCAAGTATTACGACCACCGCAGGGCGTAGCGCCGCATTATGTGCCGAGCAGCAACAGGTTATTGACGACGAAGTGAGTCATCGCTTACCCGAGTGGTTAATAGTGCCAAGTGATACAAATGCATTAATGACCGAATCAACCGGGTTTAAACTCACCGAGTTTGGTCAATTGAGTGCTGCTTGGCAAGCATTACTGTTTCGCGGTTATTTAATTCATTGTGGCGTTAGTTTACCTTCGCAAGCACAATTACAGCAGATCCTGTCACAACTATTAGCGGCTAAAGACGACGCTAATATATCGATTCAGTGGGGCGATTATCAGGTTAAACGCTTTGCTGGTATCGCTTATGTTGTTAGCCATAAAGAGCTCGACGCTATTGATGCAAGTGCAGTGCAACAACAATTTGAGCAACTGCTTAACGGCGAGTTGCAACAGGTAGTGTGCCGAGTTGGGCACAAGCAATGCCAGCTGGGCCTGCAAATCGCCACAGACAATACGCCGCTTCTTGCTTTACCCAATAATATCGCCCTGAGCATACGTTTTGGCGCGGCAGGTTCAATTAAATGCCAGCCACAATTTGCTACATCACAACGGCAAAAAGCGCGCGAATTAAAGAAATTGTGGCAAGAATGCAATATCCCGCCATGGCGAAGACCACAAATTCCGTTAGTTTTTTATGGTGACACTTTAGTGGCCGCCGTTGGTTTATGGGTCGACAAACGCTACCTTGCCCAAACCGGTGAGCAAGGGATTTGTATACCGCTTTTTGACGCACGATGAAAAGTGATTAAGGCAGGTCAAGACGATAACAAGCGATAGAAACAAGCAAAAGCAGTAACAGTCTGCTAAGACGATAACAAGCGATAACAACGGATAAATCGCTAGGTGCTAGGCCGCTTCGCGACTAGATGCGACAAAGCGGTAGTACTGCTGATGGCTTCAGACTATATTACTGAATTCGGCCTTTATTGCCGCGAAGCGTTCTAACAGGACGAAGTCCGCTCTCGTCCCTAGCATCTGTTACAATAAATTTTCTTAATACTCAACAGAGGATGTTGTCTGTGAATACCTTTCGTTTATTAGCCGTGTTTGGTGTGTTGCTTCTGCCAAGCGTAAACGCTACCCCATTTCAATTTGATCAAAAAACCTATCGTCAAGATGTGCAAACCTTAGCAAGTGATGAATTTGAAGGCCGTGGGCCGTTATCTCATGGTGAAAAACTGACGGTTGAGTATTTAGAAAACGCCTACAAAGCAATGGGACTAGCTCCAGGTTTTGGTGACAGTTATCGTCAAGCTGTGCCAATGGCTAAAATTACTGCTGATCAAACAATGCAGCTGAGTATGGGCGATTTAGTGTTTAACAACGGCACTGACTTCACCGCACGTACTGAACAAGTTCAGCCTCAAGTGAGTGTAGATAACAGCGATGTAGTGTTTGTTGGCTATGGTATTAATGCGCTGGAATATCAATGGAATGATTACGCCAACATTGACGTTAAAGGCAAAACCGTGATTATGCTGGTCAATGACCCAGGCTTTGCGACTCAAGATCCAGCCATCTTTAAAGGCAATGCCATGACCTATTATGGCCGTTGGACTTATAAGTATGAAGAAGCAGCAAGGCAGGGCGCCAAAGCGGTGTTTATTGTCCACGAAACTGCACCCGCAGCCTACGGTTGGAACGTCGTTGAAAACAGCAACACCAATACCAAATACACTTTAGTTGATGACCACAAAAACCAATCACACATTGGCGTCATGGGTTGGATCCAACATCAAACCGCGCAAAAAGTGTTTCAAGCAGCAGGGCTAGACTTTGATAAAGTCAAACTCACCGCAGCAAAAGCGGGTTTTCAGTCTATACCACTTAAACTCAAAGCCAATTTAGCAGTAAAAAATACCATTGAATTAGCCACATCCTATAACGTAGCAGGGCTGATACCAGGTACCAGCCAAGCCGACGAATGGTTGGTCATGCATGCTCACTGGGACCATTTAGGTAAAACCGTACAAGACGGTAAAACGGTTATTTTAAACGGCGCTGTCGACAATGCCTCTGGCGTGGCAGGTGTGTTACAACTTGCTCGTCATTTTAAAGCGCAAAACAAAGCACCTAAACGCTCTATTCTGTTTACTGCATTTACCGCAGAAGAAACAGGACTCATTGGCGCGCAATACTTTGCTGCCAATCCTCCGGTACCGACTAAACAACTGGTATCGTTTTTAAATATAGATGGCATGAATGTAGGCAAAGGTGTTAATTACATCCTGCGTTACGGCCAAGGCGTATCAGAACTTGAAACCTATTTAGACGATGCCGCCAAAGCACAAGGCCGTACAGTAAAGGCTGATCCCCGTCCACAAAATGGCTTAATGTTTCGTTCAGACCATTTTGCTTTAGCCCAACAAGGCGTCCCCGGGTTAATGTTCATGAGCTTAGGCGACACCGACCCAGACTACATTGCCCATAAGTACCATCAAGGCGCAGACGATTACGATGCCAGCTGGAATTTAGGCGGGGTAGAGCAAGACCTTGCCTTAATCAGCGACATCATTGAAAAGCTAGCCAACAACAACGACTGGCCAAAATGGATAGAAGATTCAGACTTTAAAAAGCGCAGAGCACAAGACGGTAAGTAGTGTTAGCTAGTTGGATAAAGAGAGGAGGCGAAAGCCTCCTTTTTTATTAGATATGGTCTACGGCCACTAACGTCGTGGCGCTTCACCCACACCAGACTATTTCAAACTTCGTTTGAATTGAGATCGCAAGGTTCCACCCTACATGGGCTGATACATATGGCCTACGGCCACAAAGGTCGTGGCGCTTCGCCCACACCAGACCAAGAGGAAATCAGCGGCTATTCCCTCTTGGAACTCCCAGCCGCCCCGCAACATTTTCGCTATTTACAAAACAACAGCTGCGAAAAGGTCGCCATGGGGTCAGATTTAACTTTGATCGGCATTTGTAGACGGCTTCGGACTTATTCGAAAATGCTAACGCTTCCGATGGTACATCCTGTACCGCGAAAGCTAGCCTGACGTCCTGTCAGGCTCACGCTATTTTCTTCAACGTCCTCAAGTTCAGAGTTGAATCACACCAATTGCAAGCAAGGTATGCAAATCATTTATGCCCCAAAGTGTGTTTCATCTCGATGTGCGAACTAAGCTAATTTGCTAGTTTTGACATACAAAAAATAATGAATGGTAAAAGGCAAGACCTGAATCCCCCAATGGTTTGCTGGTGTCATCAACATAAGAGAGTTTTCGCAAGGCCTCTTCGAAGGCATAACGTTAAGGACTTGGCCTATCGTATCTGAGTCAAAACATTGCCTAGTGCTGAAAAACCTTTCTCCTTGAGGCTCCCCTTGAAGAATAAACAAGGGCAATTAGTGTCCAATCAATGTAAATCTGAGTTTAATCATAATATACAAAGTTTCATATCAATAAGTGATATATAGTATGATTTGGATAAAAATCATGAGGTTAGTGTTTTGGAAATTATTCATTTATCAGATTTACATTTTGGTGATAGCCAAGCCCCTTTTAGCGAAAACGAGTTATCAGATGCTTTGTCAACATATGTTGTTGGGAAAGCAGAAAATCCCATCCTGATTCTTAGCGGTGATATTACTGTAAAAGGTAGAATTGAAGGCTATGAGTTTGCTACTAGGTTTGTAGAAAACTTGATTAAAAATACAGGAATATCAAGACATGACTTGTGTTTCTGTCCAGGTAATCATGATGTTGTAGAGGGGAGCTTTGATGCGTTTAGTCGTTTTGCTTATGGAGCTAGACGAGATAGAGAGCTTGACTTTACTCGCGATACTTATAAGAAAATCGTAATTCAAGACACACTGTTTTTTATTATAAATAGCTCATTCCACTTGAACCATAAATTCGGGCTAGTTGATGATAAGTGTTTTGATGAAGATCTCTTAGAGTTTGAGGGCATGAGAAAAGTTATTGTTTTTCATCACCATATATTGAATCAGTTTGACGATGATATATCGGCAATAAGAAATGCATATGATTTAGTACAGTTTATCGAACGACACTCATTTTCATTAGCTCTTCACGGGCATCAGCACACCGAACAGTTGTACCATCTAGGGAGAAATACTACTCCCGTTATATCAGCAAGAAGTGGCAATTTTAACCAAACTGGCTTTTTTAATGCGTTTAACCACTACAAGTTAGTTGACGACAAAATCACTATGAATAGCTTTGCTTTTGAACGAGCAAAGAGATCAGTAAAAGTTAGAAAGATTGGCGAGGTTAATTAAATATGGTAATAAAATACAAGAAAGTAAACGGCCTAGAAGATATTGCCCGTGATGCTAGTGACAGCATTCCAGAAGATTGTTTTAAAATCAACTTTCTGCTGGCTTACGAACTACCTACAAGAAGTTTAGTAAAAAACATTTTGTCAGATGTTCATGAAAAAGCACTTCAGTGGAGCGCTGATAAGTGTCCTGAGAACTTATACTTCAATCATGGACAGTTCAAAGTAGGTGGAGTCGATAACATCATAAGTGAGCTGAAAGAAAAGCCGTCCAGCAATAGAGCGCTTTATTCGTTAATCGATCAAAACACCATCATGAATTCAGAGGATAAACCAATTCCTTCATTTATGCTTTTTCAAAGCATTCTTGATGAAGGAATTCTGTATTGCAACGTATATTTTAGAGCTTTAGAAGTAAGTAAGTTTCTAAGAATCAATCTCGAAGAAATAAGACTAAATATTGAATCAATTGACAGTTCCTCATTATCATTTCATACCGTGAGGCTAGTGCTATTAGCGTGTCGAGCTCATCATGCACCGAACTTTAACGCTTTAGAAAAACCAAAGTTAGAGCAGATATCTCCAGTGCGTATATGTCTGATGTTGCAAAAAAATAGTCGAGACATAGCTCCACTTATTGTGCAGATGGCAGAGGTTCAAACAGTATTAAGCAGTAAGTCAATAACTCATATCCTCGAGTATGTAGAAGCAGAGTGGGCGGCTGATAACAAAGGCAGGCTTATAGCACTGTTGAGAAGAACGATTACAGAAATTGATCAGCTTGAAGAACTTCGTAAACAACATTCGCATCATGAACGAGTAAGTACTTTAGGAGCATCGGTTGCAGTGAATCTGAGAGCTATAGCAGGAGAATTTGATAAATGAGTATTACCTTAAAAGAAATTTGCCGTAAGCAAGAAAATTTCGATAAGAAAACATCGATTAAAGGTCGTTCATTTTACCGTAGCATCGATGAAGACAATCTACATGAGCTAGAGCACTTAATCGTCTGCCTCATTGGGGAGATTGGAGAGTTTTCCAATTTAACCAAAAAGGTGGTTAGGGGTGATAAATGCTTGAAT
>NZ_PJAP01000275.1:0-12721 GCF_002836795.1 Shewanella sp. 11B5
CGGGTAATCCACCTTGGTCTAACATTGCCAAGGCTTGCTCGGTCAATTTTATCCAACTGGCTTGTTTTACCCCTTCTGTTGTCGGGTAAATAGGCGTCAGCGTGTCGCTTAATGTGACGGATTCACCAGGATGAATAATTTGATATTCCGGGTGAACAATTTCTTTATGATGATTGCCGCGGCGTATTTCACCGTAAGCCCGAATGCTGGCTCCATTTTCCATGGCGTTACGTTGTGCCATAGAAAAATTAAAAAATCGCAGGCTCATCATTCCGCTGTGATCGTGCACATTACACACTAACATGCGCCGCCGACCTTGCATGATTTGAGTCGACTGAATTTCTGCTTCGATGGTGCCATAACTGCCAGGAGGTAATGCGGCAATAGGATGGATTTGCGTACGGTCTTCATAACGCAGCGGTAAATGAAACAGTACGTCTTGTACTGTTTTAATACCTAACTTAGCCAGTTTTTCCGCAACCTTTTTAGCAACGCCTTTAAGGTCGGTGATCGGAACAAGATCCAGTCGTAGCAAATTGTGCTCACCTAAATTGATTGTTAAAGATGTAAAAACCATAGTGATTTCAAGCTATCAATCTCAAATCACTGTAATTATATACAGATGTTTAAGGTATCTTAGCAGACTTTGAATACAAGGCAATATTAAGCCACTAATTACAACCAACCCTTTTGCTTGGCTATTCTGGCGGCATCAATTCGGTTGCTGGCATTGAGTTTACTAATGGCTTCTGACAAATAGTTTCGTACTGTGCCTTCTGCAATAAACAACTGACTGGCAATATCGCTAGTTGATAAGCCTTCGCTTGCTAGGCGCAATGCACGTCTTTCTTTGTCGTTGAGAGGATCTATTTCACCAATAGCGGTGAAGGCTAATTCTGGATCGATAACTCGTTTACCCGCCATCACTTGTTTAATCGCATTAATTAAGTCTTCAGACGGTGCGTCTTTTAATAAAAAACCACCGACACCGTATTCTAATGCTCGTTTGATATAACCGGCTCGGCCAAAGGTGGTCAAAATAATCACTTTAGTCTGGCTGCGCTGTTGTTGTAACCATTGGCTCAGCTCTAAACCTGACTTACCCGGCATTTCAATGTCGGTGAGTAACAGGTCAAATGAATCTGTTTTAAGTTGTTGCATCGCTTTATCGCCGTCTTCGACTTCGACAATCTCTATTTCATTTAGGCTATCACACGCTAATGTGAGCAACGCGGCGAGGGCGCCTCTTACCATAGCTTGATCTTCGGCTAATAGAATTTTCATCTAACGGACTCACTTAGTGGCAATTGGATACTCACTTTATAATGGGGAATCAATTGATAGTCGATTGTGCCATGTAACAAGGTTACTCGCTCTTGGATGCCTGTTAATCCGTTGCCTTTGGTGATGGTTTTAACCGGCACATTCTCGATAAAGTTGAGTTTGAGCCAGTCTTGACTTGTTTCAATACACAAGGTGCAATGTGTCGCTTGGCTGTGTTTTATGGTGTTATTAATCAACTCAGTTAGCAGCAAGCTGATTTGCGATTCCATGAGTTCACTGAGTTTAGGGAATGTACCTTCTATGCTGACAGCAATAGCGTTATCTCTTAACGTATTGGCTAAGGTGTTTAACATTTGGGTTAACCCTTGATGTTTATAGCCCGATACCGTGTGGCGAATTTGGCTTAAACAGTCTCGAGTTATCACGCTCACTTGATGAATTTGCTGTTGCGCTTGGTCGATTTTACCTGAGGCAATGAGCTTGTCTGCCAGTTCAGCTTTTAAGGCGATTGCTGCTAAGTGATGTCCCATAACATCATGTAAATCGCGACCAATACGCTCGCGCTCTAATGCGGTGGCTAAATTGGCGACTTCATCTTTTGATTGTTGTTGCTGGCGTTTTATTCGTTGGCGATTTTGTTCAATCACACCAAACACTCCCACCCCTAAACAAATTCCCATACCATAAAAAGTAAAAAAGTAGCCTGTGTAACCCATGCTAATATCGATGACTAAAAGCAAAATGCTCAGTCCGATAAAACTCAATATTGCAGTGCGAAGTGAGTAGAAAAAACCAATAAAAAAACAGCAAAAACTGAATAGTGATATTGCACCACTGGTGACGAATGATGACGCTATGGCTGACAGAAACATTAACCCAATGGGTTTGAGAGCTTGCTCTTTGCTACTGTTATAAGCCCAGAAATAGCCAATAATAAAGGGCACTAATAATCCGATCGCGATCGAAATCTTTAACCATTGACCGGCCATAAAATACAAGGGAATAAAATAAAAACCTAAGTTTATGAGGTAAACCCAAGCGGTTCTTTGCTCGTAACTTTTTTCATGATTAGATGATAAACAAGATGTCATTGTGCCTCCTAGCGCAGTTAATCATAGAGTAACTGCGCGCTAACTAAAACCTATGCGAGTAATAATAAACTGGTCGATTACTGCTTTACTGTTTGTTGGTTTAACAGATATGTTGCCCAACCATACTGAGGGTCAACCTCAATGGCGGTTTGCCAATCTTGTAAAGCCCCTTTTAAGTCGCCTTGTTCTTGTTTCGCTAGTCCGCGCCAAGTATAGGCTTCTGCATGTCCCCAACAGATTTCGTTACAAGGCTGCCCAAATTGACTAATTGCTTGGGTTGCTAATGTTTGCGACTTGTCGAGGCCGCCACCAAATACGCTTGGGGTATAAAATGCATTAATTGCTCGCACTAAGCTGACTCGCGGATTGTTAGGTTCGAGATCGTTTGCTTGTTGCAGTAATTGCGCCGTTTTCATTCCTAATACGGTACCTTTACTATTATCAAACGAGATTTGCATTCCGTATACCGCAGCAAGTAGAGCTTGCTGGTCTGCAGATGGATCTTGGACTAAAAGGGATTCTAGTGTGTGCTGAGCATTGTTTAATGAATCTGTAGCGAGTTGACGTTGGCCGATGATGTTGGCTGTGATGGCTAGGCGATAATCAGCATAGGCTTTTTCATAATCAATAGCCTGTTCACTGTATTGACTAAGTTCAGTGATGTTCATTGTGTTGGCTGCAGCATCAATATCGCTAATATTAGCAAAGCTAGTGTGGCTGACTAAGGTTAAGCTGGTGATCAGTAGTAAGGTTTTCATGGCTATCTCCATTTACGTTTTCCCCAATCAATATGTTGTTGGGATAGGTGTAGTATGGTGATAGACGGAGGATATTCTTAGACATAAAGGTCATCAATTGAAGATGACAAATGTCATTTATTTTCAGCAGTACATCTTAAATGTGAGTGCAGTTTCAGAACTTGTTAATAAAAGACCGAATCAATATTCGGCCTTAGTATGAGTAATATTGTCGTTAACTTAAACCACTTGCATCACCAAGTAACTGGTGTAGCCAAGGTAACCAGCTAACAGAACACTACCTTCACGACGACCAATACGTAAGCCACTCCAAGCAAACGGTAATACCATGAACGCGAAGATCAACATGGCGATAAAATCGATTTCGTTAAATCCGGCTGCGGAAACAGGGTGGATTAATGCTGTTGCACCTAAAATACCGAGTACGTTGAAAATATTTGAACCTACAACGTTACCGATGGCAATGTCGCTTTGCCCTTTAAGAGCTGCCATCACCGAGGTGACAAGCTCTGGCATACTGGTGCCAATAGCCACAATGGTTAAGCCGATAATGACTTCGCTAATGCCAAACTGTTTGGCTAAATCGACTGCACCATCAACAAATAATATGCCACCACCAACTAACATTGCGATACCTGCAATAATTAATGCGATGGATAAGCCAGGGTGCTGCGGGCTGGCATCAACATCCAGGTCTTCTGGATTATTTTTGGCACTGACATAACTAAAAACTAAATAGCCAACAAGCGCGCTGAATAAAATGGCACCGTCGATAAAGCTCACTTCACCATCAAGCAGCAAAAACCACATTAATACCGAAGCGGCAATCATGATAGGGATGTCGCGTTTCACCATTTGAGATTGCACTGTAATAGGGCGAATAAGAGCGGTGATAGCTAGAATTAAACCAATGTTGACAATGTTGGAGCCGACGACATTACCTAAGGCTATACCTGGATTGCCTGCTAATGCTGATTTAACGCTAACGGCTAATTCAGGGGCGCTGGTACCAAATGCCACAATGGTTAAGCCAATAATAAGTGGGGCAATGCCCAATCGCAGCGCTACGGCACTGGCTCCGCGCACAAGAGCTTCAGCGCCAATGGTTAAAATAATAAAACCGCCGATAATGGATAACGCAATGAACATTCGAGTTTCTGCCTAATAAATGGTGCGCAACAATATTGTTAACGCTGCATAGTTGATGGCGCGTATATTGACAGAATATGTCAAAAAAATACACGCATATTGCGTGTATTTTTTGAAGGTAGATAATCGTTAGCTGATTATTACAACTCGTCTTCCCAGCGTACTTTGGCGCCGCGAACACCGTCTACTTTGGCGGTAAAAGCTTTTTCCAGTACATGACGTTTAATTTTTAACGTCGGAGTTAACACATCATTCTCAATGGTCCACTCATCATTGACGACGATGATGGCATCAACATGTTCGTGTGACTCTAAATGTGGATTAACACCATCGAGAGTCTCTTTTAATGATGTTCTTACTTCTTCGCGAGGCTGAAGTTTTGAACCTTCTGAAAGCTGCACTAACGCGATGGGGTGTGGTAAACCTGAACCGATAACACAAATTAAATCTACATGAGTGTCTTGAGCCAATTTACGTTCAATCGGCACTGGAGCAACATACTTACCTTTTGAGGTTTTGAAGTTGTCTTTAACGCGTCCGGTAATGTCGATGTAACCGTCTGCGTCAATTTCACACAAATCGCCAGTGTGGAAAAAGCCATCTTCAGTAAATGCAGCTGCGGTGGCTTCGTCTTGTAAGTAATAGCCGCTCATCAAGCCAGGGCTTTTGACCAACAACTCACCTTCTTCAGTTTGACGGACTAAGCATCCTTCAACTGGACGGCCAACTGTGCCTATCTTCTTGGCATTGAATGGGTAATTGATTATCGAGTAAGCACAGTTTTCGGTCATGCCCCATGCTTCACAAATATCAATGCCAATGTTGTTGTACCATTGAATCAAAGATGGTGGGATTGGTGCAGAGCCAGAACCGTTTAAGCGAGATTGATCGAGTCCTAAACCGCTCTTAATTTTACGTTTAACAATAGTGCTAATAATAGGCAACTTGAGTAAGGTTTTGAGTTTTTTCTCACCAATTTTGTTGATGATATTTAATTGGAATACTGTCCATAAACGCGGTACCGAGAAAAACACCGTTGGGCGACAGCGTTGAATATCATCAACAAATGAATCGAGGCTTTCCACAAAAGAAACCGTTGCCCCAGAGTAAAATGACGAACCTTCAATGGCCACACGTTCGGTAATGTGTGCCAGAGGTAAGTAAGATAGTAGTCGGTCAGTAGTATTAGTTTGTAAATCACGAACAACCGCTTCACAGGCCCAACCATAGCTGGTAAAGGTTTGAATCGCGCCTTTGGGTTTGCCAGTTGAACCCGAGGTGTAAATCAGGGTCATGACTTGATCTGCAGTTGGGAACTGCTCATCAACAAGCGGTTGTCCTAACTTTAATAGCTGTTCCCAATGGTATTGAGCCGGCATTGTTTCATATGGCATGGCTAAACGGAGAATTTCACCGCCAACCGCGGCTTCTTGTTCAGCCCAGTGATCGAGCTTACCGGTAAAGATAGCTTTAGCACCACTATGTTCGAGCACATAACGAATGGTTTCGGCATTCGCGGTTGGATAAACAGGCACACTAATGTAACCACCGTACATTAATGCTAAATCGACAATAAACCACTCAGCACAGTTTTTCGATAATACAGCAATTTTGTCGCCCCGCTCTAAACCCAAATGACGCAGTGAACCTGCAATTTGTTGCATCTTCTGCTGCACTTCACGCCATGTGAAATCAACATATTTACCGCCAATTGGCTGGCGAAGGTAAACTTTGTCACCTTGCGTATCTACCCAATGAGACAACATCTCAACAGGAGTTTTAATTAAATTTTCCATCGACGCTTCCATGTTCTTTATTGTTATTGTGGGTCTAATACCTATCGTATTACGTAAACTTAGTATGGCCATTTTTGTGCGCTGGCGCAAACAATTGCACAATATGTGTGCTAGGTAACACAATCAACACGTTAGCAGAATTTACTGAATAAACAATATATATTGAGCAAATACTCTACTGTGGGGAAACCATAGGCAATAAAAAAGGCGCCCTAGGCACCTTAAGAAAATATCGTACAGCTGTACTTATATTTCCATGATTCCGTCCATTTCAACCAATGATCCTTTTGGTAACTCTTTGACGCCAATGGCGGCACGAGCAGGGTAAGGTTGTTGGAAATAACGGCTCATTATTTCGTTTACAGTGGCAAAATGAGATAAATCGGTCAGGAAGATATTGAGTTTAACGATGTCACTCATTCTTCCGCCAGCAGCTTCACATACCGCGGTTAAATTTTCGAACACTTGTACGACTTGTTCTGCAAAATCATCGCTTACCATGGTCATGGTTTTTGGATCTAACGGAATTTGACCTGAAAGATAAACGGTACTACCGACTTTAACTGCTTGTGAGTAAGTGCCAATAGCTTGTGGAGCTGTGTCGGTTGCGATGATAATTTTTTCAGCCATAGTGTGTGCTCTCTTTATTGTTATCAGTGACTAGCGGTTACGCGATGTGCGTAATACTTCAGGTAAAACACGTATTCTGCGCATAACGTTTGCAAGATGAACACGATCTTTAACTGAAATACGTAAATTAATCAAATACACACGGCCATCACGTTCTTCGGTACTGAGATTGTGGATATTAGATCCAGCTGATGCGATGATAGACGTGATTTTAGCTAACGCACCCTGATGGTTTACAATTTCAACCCGTAGATTTGCTTGGTATTCTGCGCCTTCTACGTTGTCCCAGTGTACTGAAATATACTTATCAGGCTCGCCTTGATAGCCGCGAATATTGGCACAACTTTCCATGTGCACTACCAGGCCTTTGCCTGGGCTTACATGGGCGATGACAGCATCGCCAGGGATTGGGCGACAACAATTGGCGTAAGTGACCAACATACCTTCAGCACCACGAATTGGCATTTGTGGTTTTTCTTTATTGCTATCTTGCGAATCAAACTGCTCACCTACCAAGCGCTGGGCAATCACAATGCTCATGGCATTGCCTAAGCCAATATCTGCTAGCAGCGAGTCTAAAGATGTGTGTTTGGTTTCTTTGATCACTTTCTCAAGTAATTCGGCAGGAATGGTTTCAAGCTTTGTATCACCTAAGGCATGGTTTAATAAACGCTTACCTAATGCGATAGCGTTATCGCCTTTAAGACTCTTTAATACCTGACGAATTTTACCACGAGCTTTACCCGTTACGACAAAGTTTAACCATGCTGCATTAGGACGAGCACCTTTGGCGGTAATAATTTCAACTGTTTGCCCAGAAATTAATGGTTGGCTCAACGGGTATGCTTGACGATTAACGCGTGCGCCAACACAGGTATTGCCCACATCAGTATGTACTTCGTAGGCAAAATCGACGGCAGTGGCATTGACCGGTAATTCTAAGATGCGACCTTCTGGCGTAAATACGTAGATTTCTTCAGGGAATAATTCAGTTTTAACGTTTTCAACAAATTCAAATGAGCTGCTTGCACTTTGCTGTAACTCAAGCAAACTTTGCATCCATTTATGAGCACGAACTTGAGAAGTGCTTTGTTGAGCCGTATCGGTATTGTTTTTATACATCCAATGCGCAGCAACACCTTTGTCGGCCATTTGATCCATTTCTTCAGTACGAATTTGCACTTCAACAGGAACCGCATGAGGGCCAAATAATGATGTGTGTAATGATTGATAACCGTTGGCTTTGGGAATAGCGATATAATCTTTAAAACGTCCTGGTCGCGGCTTGTATAATCCGTGCATAGCGCCGAGCACGCGATAGCAGGTATCAATAGAGTCAACGATAACTCGGAACGCATAGATATCCATGACCTCTTGAAATTGCAGTTCTTTACTGCGCATTTTTCGATAAATCGAATAGAGGTTTTTTTCACGACCTTTGACTTTAGTGGGGATCCCAGCTTCTTCAAGGCGTGTTTCAATGGCTACTTCAATACTGTTAATTAATTCTTTACGATTACCACGAGCTGCTTTGACAACATCACGTATCACTCTATGTCGCATAGGGTAATAGGCTTGAAAACCTAAGTCTTCAAGTTCGATTTTGATATTGTGAATACCTAATCGGTTAGCAATTGGGGCGTAGATTTCTAGGGTTTCGCGAGCAATACGACGACGTTTATCAGGGCGAAGTGAGCCCAGTGTGCGCATGTTGTGAGTTCGGTCAGCCAACTTGATGAGGATAACTCGAATATCTTGAGTCATTGCCATCATCATTTTACGGAAATTTTCCGCTTGGGCTTCTTTTCTATCACGAAACTTGATTTTATCAAGTTTTGAAACACCTTCCACCAGTTCTGCAACCGCCACCCCAAATAACTCTGTGAGTTCTTCTTTGGTGACAGGAGTATCTTCGATGGTGTCATGAAGCAAGGCAGCCATAAGCGACTCGTGATCGAGACGCATGTCTGCCAAGATGCGGCTAACCGCAACCGGATGGGTAATGTAAGGCTCGCCACTTGTGCGCATTTGCCCTTCGTGGGCATCACGCGCAACCAAATAGGCCTGCTTGAGTAATTCTACTTGATCCGGCTCTAAATAGCTGGATGCTGACTCTTTTAGACCTTCAAACAGATACAAGTGGCGCTACTCCTTATAAAACGCGGCCTTCTGCAATGGCTGCGACAGCGGCAATTTCAGCAGCTTCACGTTCACGAACAGTTTGGCGCTCATCAGCATCTAAAGTGTTTGAGGTGACTAAACCTAATTCGATTTCACGTAAAGCGACAACCGTTGGTTTATCATTCATCTCATCAACCATAGGTTCTTTACCTTGGACGGCGATTTGGCGTGCACGACGCGCTGCAACCAGGATCATATCAAAACGGTTGCCGATTTTATTTACGGCGTCTTCTACAGTTACGCGAGCCATGTGTTGAAACTCCAGTGTTATCTATGGGAAAAAATGACGCAAAATTGTACACTATGACAATTAATCTGCCAAGAGATCAACAATCATATCATTTTGCGCATGCTGCTGACTAGCACAGGTTAGCCTTTGACTGCGAATAATGGCGCTTAAATCGGCTAGCGCGTTATCAAAATCATCATTTACAATTATAAATTCGTATTGCGCATAATGTGACATTTCCGAAACGGCTTGTGCCATGCGCGAATCAATCACTTGCTGACTATCCTGACCTCGGCCAGTTAAACGACGTTCAAGCTCAGCTTTAGACGGCGGTAAAATAAACACTCCAATAGCCGTTTCCATTAATTTTTTTACTTGTTCTGCGCCCTGCCAATCAATATCAAGAAATACATCGATACCTTTATCTAAGGTTTGTTCGATGACGAGCTTGGAAGTGCCATAAAAATTGCCAAAAACTTCGGCCCATTCAATAAAGGCATTTTGGGCAATTAGTGCTTTAAATTGTTCAACAGTAATAAAATGATAATGTTGTCCATCGACTTCGCCTGGACGAGGTTTGCGGGTCGTATGTGACACTGAAACCTGTTTATCGCTGGGTTTATCTTTTAATAGTGCTGATATAAGTGATGATTTACCTGCGCCACTAGGGGCTGACACAATAAAAAGATTTCCACGAGTGCTCATAAAAAGGGTTTCTCATCCGATTATTCATTAAGAAAGCTTAATATTATACTCGTTAACTGTGGGGTTATGCTAGCGCAATGATAGATATTGGTGTTAGGTCTAAAATGCTCAAATAGCTATTAGATTAATGAAATCAACTCTTGGATTGCTTAAAAGTGACTTAAGCAATAATGAATAAAAAAGTAACGCAAAAGCTAGGTTGGGTATGGCTTTATAAGATAAATTCTGTAGGCTTTGCGCTATTAATAGCGGGTGTCGATTTTGATGATGAAAACAATCCATTTGTGTAGTAATAACGCACGATAATCACCGACTCATTCTGTTATGTAGCCAGCTGTTTTTTTGATTTTTTTGTAAATGAATAGGAATGATTGATGTCTGTAAAAACCCTACTGTGCCGAGATGGTCGTGACACAGGCTTAAGGTTAATGGGAATTATTTTAGCTGCATTTTTGTTGCTAATAGTCGCTGCTGTTGTATTTCCGGCAAGTGTAATTAATTGGATTGTGACGCTAGCAGTAATGCCTGCCGTGGGTTTGTCGGCTGTGCGTCGCTTAAATGATGCCAATAAGTCGATTAAATTGGCTGCGATTTGTGTTGTTCCTGTATTGATTTTTGGCATATTGAGCTACTTTATGGCGCCTTTTGGCGCACTAGCAGGAGTGTTTTTGTTTGGCCTGGCTTGTGGTGGCTATCTAGCATTCTTACCTGCTAAAAATTCTATTAACTATGTGCAAGGATATTATGGACCAAGCATGGTACCAATATCCATTTCGGGCTCGGTTTATCATCGACAAGAACCGGTAATGAAAGGGCAGGTTATGCCTGTTCATGATCAGCCTGAGAGCACTTTCCCATCGATAGAGTCGGCTGATGAAGTCGTCTTTACAGGTTCAACTCATTCGAATTCTGCTGAGAGACACAAGCAGCAATTTAATGATGATGTGGAGCCGCAAACAAGTTTCGAGCAAGCTGGCACACACATGGAGCAAGAGTTTGATACGGCAACAGAATATGATCCGGTCAATTCATTTTCTACGTCGTCTGAACGTAGTCATCAGCCTCTTTATGTAGATCAAGATGCGTTGCAATCAGGGTCGATTACTGAACTTGCAAAATCTTGGCTGAATGTGGCTAAGTTACACCAAACAAAGCTGATTTTAATCGGTAAAATCACTGCGGCTATTATTGCAGTTGGTATAGTGGTGTATTTGGTTTTTGCTTTAATTAGTGTATTTTCTGGCGACGGCACAGAACAAACTGAGCATGTTGATGATATGAGCAATCAACAACAAGCCAGCATTCGACAAATGGTCAAATTGCCTGATGGATTTTGGCTCGCTTTAGAGGGTGAAATCCTTATCGTGCGCTGGCTAGGTGAAAGTGGCGATAAACAAAATTTATGGCGTTTAGCGACAGCAATAGGCGATAAAACCTGTGCCAACCTTGAATTTAATGACGGCAGCCGTTACCGACCAATAACGGTTGATTTACTAGACGATGGTGCCAGTGAAGCTAGATTTACCCCACTGGATAAAAATGCCATTGTTAATCATGTAGCACTTAGAGGTAACTTTAAGTTGTGTGGTTATGAATTTAGTTTAAAGGGCAGCCAAGCAACATTAATGCAAAACCCTCAATTTGAAATGATACTAAGCCAGTAACCATTAGTCAGATAACCAAACAGAAGAAAACGTTGGTTATCTCTGGCTTTGATGAACATGATTTGGAGTTTTTGATTGGTCAATTTTATCCGTAAAAATGTATTACCTCAGTTTGGTTTTAGTCGTGAACATAGTACGCTTTATCCATTGGGTAATGGCCATATTAATCAAACCTTCTTGGTGAGTGATGAATCAAAATCGTTGGTGTTGCAGCGTATTAATACCCAAATATTTACCGACCCCAAAGTGGTCATTCAAAATGCTGCCAATATTAGCCAGCACTTACTGATTAAACGCCAACAGCAGCATTATCCATTACAAGTGGTTAGCCCAATAGCCACTGTAGCAGGTACACTTTACTTGGATTTAGGCGAACAAGGCTTTTGGCGAGCAATAGATTACTTACCTCATAGCACTACAATTGAAGTGGTTGATACACTAAATCAAGCTAAGTTGGCGGCTGAGGCGTTTGGGCATTTTGCTGAAGCGTTAAGTGATTTGAACCCTAGTTGCATTGCCGATGTTATCCCTAACTTTTTGAATTTACCTCAACGAATGGCTCAATTGCGTGAGGCAAAGGCTGGTGACACTCATAATCGATTCAGTCATTGTAAAGATTGGGTCGGTTTGTGTTTGTCACAAACAGATTTATTGGCAACATTGGTACAATACGAAGCCGAATTACCGATTCGAATATGTCATAACGATACAAAAATCAATAATATGCTATTTGATAACCGAGACATGTCCAGCATGGCCATTATTGACTTAGATACCTGCATGAAAGGATATTTGATGTATGATTTTGGTGATATGGTACGCGCTTTTTGCTCTCCAGAGACAGAAGATTCAACCAATTTAACCAATGTATATGCCCGACCTGAGATTGTTATTGCAGCAGCAACATCGTACATAGAATCTCTAGGTGGCATTATTACTCCGCTAGAAAAACGCA
Source organism: Shewanella sp. 11B5 (assembly GCF_002836795.1). Taxonomy (NCBI): domain Bacteria; kingdom Pseudomonadati; phylum Pseudomonadota; class Gammaproteobacteria; order Alteromonadales; family Shewanellaceae; genus Shewanella; species Shewanella sp. 11B5. The sequence goes on from NZ_PJAP01000275.1 coordinate 12,443, forward strand.
GTTTATGGCTAGGGACTAAAGTGATGTCATTAATGCTTGGTGTACGGTTTTTAACTGATTATTTAAATGGCGATACTTATTTCGGGGTTAAGTATCAAACTCACAACCTTGATCGCGCTATAAATCAGTTAACTATTTATCAAAGTCTACAGCAGCAAGAAGCACAGTTAATGCCACTATTTAACTCGTAGTCACCACGGTTAACTAACTTCAGCTTGGTATCATAACGATTGTAATAAATAGCAGAACAAAGAGCTGTTTAACCATTGGACGCTATTG
>NZ_PJAP01000336.1:0-6574 GCF_002836795.1 Shewanella sp. 11B5
TCGAGCAGTTTTTTTACTTATTTAGCCCTCTACTTTAATGGTAAAGTAAAAAGCAATGCGGCTGAGTTAAGCCGCTAAGTACCCAGCAAATTCCGGTTGATCAGCTGCTATTTTTCAGTAAATATTATGTCTCCATAATACGTTTCTGCATCTTTACCACTGTTGTCGGTATCGGTCATAATCGCAATCATATCGATGTATTGATACGCTTTGCGGTTAGCTTTTTGACTGCCTTTATCCCCAAATGTTTCAATCAAATCTTGGTACACATTGCGTTTTTCTTCATACCACAGACCTTGTTGCGATTGTTGCCCTCGCACAGACATCATTTTAACACTTGAACCAGCAAAAGCGTTGTTCCAAACCAAGCCTTTGGCTTGATTACTCGACCAAACATAGTTTAATGATTTGGTGTTCCACACCATAAAACCACCATCAATAACTACGTAAACTCGCGCCACAAAGTCATCACCAGCTTTACTTTGCTCATCTAACTGCGACAACGTCTGTTCAACTAACCAACTCCAGTTTAGATAAGGCGTTGCAATGAGGTCAATTTGCTTTTCTAGCACCAGTCCTGATGCAGAATGATGACTGAGTGCTTTTAATGCTAGGCGCCCTTTATAGTCTTCAACGCTGTAAATTGATTCACCAGAGAATACTTTAGAAGTCCAACTCTCAATCCCGTTATCACTCAATAAAGTCACATTGGTTGCCGCTTGCACGTTCACAAAAACAGCTACGCTATAAAGAAATATAATCCATCGCAACATATGCACTTCCTATCCCCCTACTCACTTATATAACACCGAGTTCACCCGCTAGAATGAGCTAAACTGAGTGATCTATTTTACTCATTAATCATCATGGTAATTAATGCAGCATGACATAGAGCATGTACCATCAATAGATAATTTCATTTTAATGTTAAATCACGTAAACTACGCGCTGTTTTTTAAGTCTCTTTTTAGGTAAATCATGATCCGTTTAAACCAAGTAAAATTGCCTCTCGACCATAATGAAGATGCGCTGCAACAACTCGTCTTGCAAAGGCTCTCTATCTCAGCGGATCAGCTGGTTGATATACATGTGTTTAAGCGTGGCTACGATGCCCGTAAAAAGAATTTAATTTCGTTAATTTATACATTAGATGTGACATTAGCCAACGTAGACGAAGCCGCGTTATTGGCATCACTTGCTGACGACCATAATATCCGCGTGTCGCCAGATACCGACTATAAATATGTCGCTACTGCACCAGAAGGCTTAACGGAACGTCCATTGGTGATAGGCATGGGACCATGCGGCTTATTTGTTGGGCTTATGTTGGCACAAATGGGCTTTAAACCGATTATTTTAGAGCGTGGAAAATCTGTCCACGAACGCGCTAAAGATACCTTCCGCTTTTGGCGTACCAGTGAGTTAAACACTGAATCAAACGTACAATTTGGTGAAGGTGGCGCTGGTACATTCTCGGATGGAAAGTTATATAGCCAAGTTAAAGACCCCGGATTTAAAGGCTTAAAAGTCAAACAAGAATTTGTCGCTGCGGGTGCACCAGCTGAAATCATTTATGTTAGTAAACCACACATAGGTACCTTTAAGTTGGTCACCATGGTGGAAAAAATGCGCCGCGAAATAATCCGTTTAGGCGGTGAAATTCGCTTTGAAACCCGTGTTGATGAAATCAATATTACTGACCGTCAAGTGACAGGTGTCACTCTGAGAAATGGTGAAGTACTGCATTCTAAACATGTCATTGCTGCGATTGGTCACAGTGCCCGTGATACTTTCCAAATGTTACATGATAAAGGCGTGTATATGCAGGCGCAGTCATTTTCGATTGGCTTTCGTATTGAACACAAGCAAGAGATGATTGATAAAGATCGCTTTGGCATTAACGCCGGTCATCCAATGTTAGGTGCAGCTGATTATAAGTTAGTCCACCATTGCAAAAGTGGTCGCAGTGTTTACAGCTTTTGTATGTGCCCTGGTGGTGTGGTTGTGGCGGCGACGTCTGAAGAACATGCGGTAGTGACTAATGGCATGAGCCAATATTCGCGTAGTGAACGTAATGCCAACAGTGCCATTGTGGTTGGCATTGATCCGAGTGATTTTGACAACGATCCACTTCAAGGTATTGCGCTACAACGCAAATTGGAACGCCACGCCTATATTATGGGCGGCAGCAATTACGATGCTCCAGCGCAAATGGTCGGCGACTTTTTAGCTGCAGGCGTTGGGAAACCGTTTGAAAACGTTGAGCCGTCTTATAAACCCAACGTAAAAATGACCGATTTAAGCGATGCATTGCCGCAATTCGCTATCGATGCTATTCGTGAAGCCATTCCTGCATTTGGTAAAAAAATTCGTGGTTTTGACAGTAAAGATGCCATGTTAACCGGCGTTGAAACTCGTACCTCTTCACCGGTACAAATTAAACGTGGTGCCGATTTCCAAAGCATTAACACCAAAGGTTTATATCCTGCAGGTGAAGGTGCCGGTTATGCTGGCGGGATTTTATCGGCGGGTATTGACGGTATCAGTATTGCAGAAGCCGTTGCATTAGACATGATTAAAGAAATGACAAACAGTTAAATCCATCTTTAATAAACAGAGCAATCATATTTGAATGCTCTGTTTATTGCTTCATCGCAACAATAACATTAGATTTACTGTCAAATTCAGAGCGATTCATGATGAGGTTTTCTATTAGATACTCAGAGATGGAAATACAATACTTAATCCCTTTTATTAACACGCCTTACCATTTGCTATACAACATCTCGGTCTGATGGATGGTTTACCCCATCACTCGTTTGTACATCACCTAAATCAAATGGATTAACACCATCTAAACAAGCTATGTTAAAACCGTATTCAGTCGGGTTTGATCGACGTTGATGATGAGTATAAATACCACAATGAGAACAGAAATAATGTTTTGCCGTGTTGGTGTTAAATTGATAAAGCGTTAACACATCTTGACCTTTTACCACCCTAATCCCGTCAAGTTTTACAGACCCAACAATCGCGCCTTTTCTACGACAAATTGAACAATCACAACGTCGTGGATTTTCGATACCATTGGGTAAAGTGAGTTCGAGTTCAACGGCGCCACAATGACATGTTGCTTTGTGCTTTAGCTCAATAATGGTATTACCCACTTGCTTGATCATGACCAGAGTCCTTTGTGATGTTGACGATAAGCATTTCGTCGTTCGATATAAATTTGTCGCTTAAAATGAGAAAACGTTTAAATATCATCAGCTTAGTGAGACAAATAGCGTTGACATTGTGGTGAGTTCAGGACGTATGAAGTGCAAGTTATCAAGCGAATAGCATTACCATTGAATAAAGGGTTCCGGTTCAATAGTCGTACCGAAACCCTAACATATGGCTTAACACTATTTTGCCGCTTTCTCCGCTGCCAGTACTGTCGCCATTGGCGGTACAATCGAGACGGGATCTAAACGCATTTGGAACCAGTTTAGGCGCCAATCTAAATGCGGGCCAGTCACTCGACCAGTGGCACCAATTTCAGCGACCTTATCACCCTGCACAACTTTATCACCAACGGTTAAATACAATTTACTCAGGTGCAAGAAGGTAGAGCTAACACCATAACCGTGGTCGATAATCACTGTGCCACCAGAATAAAACATATCTGGCTCAGCTAATGTAATAACACCATCTGCTGGCGCAACCACTACCGTGCCTGTTGGACGCGCAACGTCAACACCAAAATGCGGATTACCAGGTACGTCGTTGTAAACCCGCTGGCTGCCATAAACCCCTGAAATTCTGCCAGTAACCGGCCAAATAAATGTTTGCATAAATGCCTGTTGTTGACTAAATAAGTCTCTGGCAGCGCGAGTCTGTTTGGCGTCTTTAGCCGCTCTGGCTTGGGCAACTGGATCCGGTTTCATTATTTTTTGGCTGATTCCTGTGACCCGATCAATTTTGTATTGTCTTGCGGCTATTGTTAACGGCTTAATTTCTGTTAATCCGTCTGGATAAATGACTTTAAACACTTGTTCTGGCTTAGCGTCTCTATCAAATCCAATGGCAAACTGACCATTTGGGGTGACCTTTACCGATTGGCCATTAAGTAATACTTTACTGCCGACCGGCACTGCGCCACGCACTAATGCACCTTGTTCAAACTGGCCTTGAAATGTCACAGCGGCAATCGCACTAGCACTTAATCCACAAAAGCTGACCACCAGCATTGCAACTGTAGATATCGATTTTAAAACGGTATTTTTTAATAACATAATCGAAACGCATTCCTTGTTAATAGCGACAAAAAACATAAAAAAAGGGCCACCTTTAGGCAGCCCATTAATAATACTTGATTAACCTCTTACCGCAATGGCCCCTTTGCCAATACCTTCGTAAGCGATAACTTTAAAATGACTTTCAGGCGCTTGACTTGCCAATGTCTTTGCCATGTATTCAGCTAGCATCTCAACCGTGGTGTCGTGAGGAATTAAGTCACAACAATGCTTAGGCATCGCTAATTGAAAATCACCCTGAGGCGCAACATAGTGAAAACCAAAATGAGTTTCGTCGCTGATTTTAGTCTGCTTCGACAATTCTAGTGTTTTCACTGACACTAAGTCTTCTTCAGTGCCGAGGTAAATATCATGCCAACGTTCTGCCCAGTATTGGTCCCATTTCGGCTCTGCAATACCATTTTCAAATACGGTTACCGGGCTACGATGACCATGCGCAATACGCTGACAGTTACCGTCATGTTTACGTAATCCATGGCTGTAATGGTAAAATGGGGTATCGAGCACTTCGCTGCGCAATGTGAGGCTGATGCCTTGGACATTTTCAGGTAACACTTCACGTAAGGCTTTCTTCAAAAAGTCATTAACGCTTTGGTAGTCAATCACTTCTGTAGGAATAAGCGCAAATGCTTGTGAAGGACATGCTAAATGTATGTCGCCTTTTTCACTGCTAAAATCCATCCAAACTCGGTCGCCCTTTTGCTGCCAGCGCACTTCGCTACAAGCAGTAGGGATTAACAAGCGATGATCGGCTACATCATCAATGGTGTTTTTGATGATGCGTTTAACCTTACCAAAGTCGAGCACCATATTTTGCTCATCTAGGCCGCCATCTAATAGCACATCGACAATCCAGCTTTCACCAACCATGCCACGAACAGGACAAAGGTAAGAGAAATCGATAACAGTTAAATCTTTTACAAACAGTTGCATTAATGCTCCTAGGCAGAAAAACAGTCCACCTCAGTATAAATGTATTCCTAACGGCGCATGCCAGTGGAAGGTCTATCTTACGTGATAGGAATTTATCCGACTATCAACTCTTAGTCTAACATTCACGGGTTAATGACCACGTTCTGCTAGCGATGAGTAATAACGCGCCAGTATATTTAATACCAGCACAAGACCACGTTGATACCCTAAATGATATCAACGACATTCTAAACAAAAGCCATGCTATGAGCGAGCAAACATCGTAGATAAATGGAATAAATCAATAAATCCGCTTCAATGCGCCTGAATTGGATAATTATCTTGCTTGAGGAAACAGCAACAACGATATGCTGAGCATTTTATAAAACGCTTAGAAAAGGATTAACGCGTTTACTTGAAAGGTTAACGATATTAATAGCGTTAAGCCAAATTATGACGGTTCCTGGTAACCACCAATAAATACTGCGACCAACGTAATGGTCAGAAAAACCTGACAGCACAGCAGTAATAATAAAATTAGTGACGGCATAAAACTATTCCTTGTTAATCCATACAGCTAGGAGCATTAGGTATAGTGATGTTAACAATCAAAAGCGCAAAAACAGTGCAGATTTAGTGGAGTTTTGCCGAAACTAAAGCAGATCAGTAATACACATTAATCGCCAGCTACTAAGCTTACCCATTTTATTAGGATGCTTATTAAACGGCTTTAAAACGTAAAAATAGACTTACCAATAAAATGCAGCATTACTCTACCTTATAACCCACACCGTAAATGGAGTGCAGCAACTCCTTTTGTTGGCTGGCTTGGGTTAACTTATGACGTAGATTCTTCACATGACTGTCAATGGTACGCGAACTAACAATACGATCGTCGACATAACACACCTGCATGAGGCTATCTCGAGAGTGCACTACGCCTGGCCGTTTTAGCAGCGTATGCAGTAGTCTAAATTCAACTGGGGTTAATTCTACGTCTTGTTGGTCAACCTGACATTTAAAGCGTTCGATATTGATTTGTAGATGCTTATAACGAATAACCTGCTCGCTTTGACTGCCGTGAGTATTTTCGACTCGCCTTAAAATCGTTTTTACCCGAGCAACAACTTCCCTAGCCGAAAATGGCTTACACACATAATCGTCTGCGCCGATATCTAAGCCCATTAAACGGTCAATTTCATCTACCCGCGCCGTTAACATTAATACTGGCAACATTGAAAATTGCCTCAACTCACGACAAATCGTCAATCCGTCTTTATAGGGCAACATCAAATCTAGAATCATAAAATCAATTTGTTGAGCCTTAATCGTTTCAATCACATCACGACCGTCGTGTTGTACCA
>NZ_PJAP01000337.1:0-6563 GCF_002836795.1 Shewanella sp. 11B5
TACTTGCTCTGATTTCGATAAGCCATCTATAGCTTCTTTTCGCTCACATGTAGCAACCTCAGTGACTTTTTTATTTTCAACAAAATCAGCGGTTTTTTTCACTTCATAAGAATGTTGTGCATTTGCATTACTATGTTTACGTTTTTTAAGATCATCGATAACATCAGCCCAAGGCAGACCTTTAAACCGTCGAAAATGTGGTTCAAGCTCGCATCGAAGATACTCATGCGCACCTTCACCAGGTACTATAAAAATAGCTGTAGCATCACTTTTATCGCGTACAACAACTTGCTTCTGCTGACTTCTATTAACCTTAACGCGAAGACCAGACAACTCAGGATGCACATATTTAACACCATCGATTGTTAAAATATTTCCATTTGAAATTGTCGCAGTTTCTTGTTCAAGTAATGAAAACCAAAAAAAATCTTTGTTTATCAATTGAAGAGAACCAGTCCTATGAGCGACACCCCATTTCCAAATATTATTCGGTGTAGTGGCTAATTCGGCCGGGAAGTCGTTATCACTATCCCACTTATTTAACGGCTTGTGATTGAGTACAAGAATGGCTTTCAAGATGATTTTATTTAACTCATCAAGGAGCATGGTATAGTTCTTCTGGCTGCTCATTCCGCCTGATTTTTTTGAAGTATATTGAGATACTAATCCCGGTAACTGGTGCCTTAACTCAGCATGTATACGACCAAATACACGCTCGCCATCCCCTCTTTTGTTTGGTTGTCCTGCGCCACTATTTATTATTGAAATATTGTGCATAGATGTCGCGGCTTCAATATTTTTAGTTCTAAAGTCGGAGCCTAAATCCGCAAAAAAAGCCTTGGGAAGGCCCTCCATAGGCCACTCATTCTGTTGAATATCCATTCCATGCTTTGCACATAACTTTACTTTGTTAGAAATAGCACTCGTCATCGCATTAACTACGTTGAAGTATGATGCAGGTGTTAACACTAATAAAAAGCCAGTAATTGCAGATGAGTAATCATCAACACATAGGTATAAAACCGGTCGCCCTAGCAACAGTCGATCATCACCTGCGGCTCCAATATCAAAGGGCGTAGAATCTATTGAATAAGATGATCCTGGGCCTACCATATCTTTTCTAACACTCGATGTTAGCTGACTATTGTTAGCTTTAAAGTAGATTTCACCATGTTTTGCTTGAGCTCTTCGCTCAACAGTAAAACGACTGTTGTAATAAGCTTTCAACATAGACTTACTGGGTTTTCCACTGCTCAAAAGACTTATATCACCATCACAAAATCGCGCTAACAAGTCAGTATATGCAGCATTTAAATCACAACTGTTAACCTTTTTTCCTTTTTTATCAATCAAATAACGCCCTGAAAAAATGGTACTTAAGAGTGCGGAATGCATCATTCTTTCTAACTCTGGTGACCAAAGTGAATTAGGTAAATCACCGAATTCTTTCGGACGCCCTAGACGAACACCGTTTCGAGTCTTTTTCTTGCCCTTTCCTCCGCAATAACAGTAATCTGGCAATAAAGTATTTATGCTTTGTCCTCGCTGCCAATATCGCCTCGCATAGCGGTATATCGTACTTTTAGAACCAAAACTTTGAGCAGTTAATATCTCGACTATTGCGCTTCTAACATTTTTGTCGTAAAACTCATCATTTTGAATCAGTGGTATTATCCTTTCGTAATTGCTGTCTCTCTTATTCAAGTAAACGCTACCAGCCGTATATGCCCGATTGATAATTTCAATCCATGGATCATCAATTTCAACTATTTCGTCATGTAAGTCGATATCTTCGGCATCGACTTTAAATGGAAGAGCACTAGTGCTTTCTATATCAATAAAAATACAGCAATAGTCTAAATTTTTTAAAAGACGACAAGCACGTTCATTCCACAAATAAACAGCATTCTGGCGTAGAAACTCAATCATAACTCCGCCTTAGACAAGTTTATATCTTGCCCTAAGAATTCATGAAATTCCTTGTTTAAGTCAAAATGTAAAAATCCGAGTTGCAATAAGCATTTCAACTCGTTTAAGTGTGTGCCTGCTGGCATTTGATTCTCGTCATCGAAACGAGCTAGAATTTGTGTCAGTTTCTCTGATGATGAAGCTTGAAGCTGCTCATAGATATTTGATGCTCTAGATTTAGCATCATCTAATTGATATTGAGATGCATCCGCCGTTAAGAACCACTCTATATTTCTCAAAACATTAGTATCAATATCTTTTTCAGTGATCACTAACAGCGGGATATTTCTTTTTGCTAGTGTTTCTTTCTCAAGCAACAATTTTTCTACTGTTCTGTAGTTATTAAGATCTTTAGCATATTTAACATATATGCCAATCTGCTTAGCCTCAACCCCTTGGTAAGTAACAACAAAATCGGTCGTTAACGGTAATTTTTCTTGATTGTTTTGCGGAGGGTGATTAACGCCAAGCTCAAAAGCTACTTTAAGTGACAACGGTAAGTCGTGTGAATATTGTTCTTTGATTTCAATGATATTCGGGTGAATATCTAAGAGAAGAAACACTTGATACTCAAGCTTAGATAAAAGATGACATACACGACCAGTGGTTCTACTTTTAATACGCCACATTTGCCCCTGTGACGAACACGATTGTATCGTGACGCCTGGCTTGTATTCATCTATTGAATTATGTTCACTGTTGCATCCATCGTATAAATCCATTTGTGTTGGCCCCTCATGAACAGCGCAACCAAAATTTTTACTCAACATCGTCAAATTCCTTTTCAACATACATCGCATCATCCTGAGCGATTACTTCTAAAACAATCTTAGCACAAAAAACAAACTAGCAAATGTAAGCTATTGATAACAAATAACAAAACTGGATATCATAACAAAGCAAAAAACAATCTGGATAAATGGGGTCTATATTATTCAAACAGTTAGATATTTTTTTTGAATAAAAAAAAGTGAAAATAAATGCAAAAAACTTAGTTTTGTTACTAAATTTGACTCATTATTTTTGTTTTTGCTGAAAATAACAGGGGAATATTCTTGGCTTAACGAGAGATGTTGATGCTGCTTTATAAAAATTAGCGTGTGATTGCCATCATAAAATGATGGCTAAAATAGTGAGGGATACTTCAAAGCACAAACGCAGTCAAAGGCTATTCCAGTGCTTTGTGGATACGAGAACGAGCTTGCAACTCGATGCGATGTCAGAGCTAAGAATCATTTTAAAAAAACTTCAATGAAACTAGAGACTTACATACTAAAAGTGACTTCTTACCTTATCTCGGAACGCTTTACCAAATGTAGAGTGATCATTACGCTCATAACGGATTCTACCAGCAACAATGCATGGTGATATGTGTAGTTTACTTGCAAGTTTTTGCACACAATCAACATCTTTCACTTCAAGTAAACTCGAAGAACCTGATGGAATTAAGCTTTCCTGGGCTAATGCATCTGCCTCTTGTTCAACTTCGTCGGCGCCTTCAGCATCTAAATTATCCAAGTACCATGTTTCAGTACCATCCACATGCAACGCAATATGTGCTAACTCATGCATCAACGAAAACCAAAAGTTATCTAATTTATCGTAGCGTAATGTAAGTGCAACGACAGGGTTACCGCTAGCAGAAATGCATACAGCGCCATCTAAATAAGTTTTTGGTAAATGAGCTTCAATAATTAAATGAATACCATGGCGGTTCAAAAACTCTTTCGCTAACTTAGGCCCTTGATCAGACCATGATAACTGAGCCAATTTTTTCATCCAGTTAGCATCAACTGTACCTTTAACATATTTAGCTGGTAGCTGCTCTTCTTGTGCCTTCTGTAAAATCCTGACTTGCCACGCCCATAAAGCGTAACTATTAGTCTCTTTGTCATTTGAACGTAAATGAGCAGTGGTTCTTAATAATGCTGGTTTTAAAGAAAAGCCATTGGGAACAGACGTTAAAAACAGATTAAGCTTTTCAATTGAATACTCTTTTAATTCCTTTATTGAGCCATTAAAACCCTCGAAATAACCCCGAGTGCGCATTTCTGATATAGGGAAAGCATCCCAATCAACATCTTTGGAAATGGTATCTTTTTGGCAAGGCTCTTTTATCAAGACATCAGCAGATATCCCTAAACCAGGGCTTAATTTGCGGATCATATTAAGGCTTAAACTTCGCGTGCCGTTCAGTACTTCTGTTACTTTTGACGCAGAGCCAAAATATGGAACTAAATCTTTTTTAATCAACCCCTGTTGCTCCATTCGAAACTTAATCGCTTCAATAGGGTCTGGAGACTCAATAGGAAAGGCCTCTTCTTCATACTTTTCGATCAAGAATGCAAGTAAATCCAACTCATCATTTTCTGCTGTGTCCGGAGCAGAATCGAGATCCATTAATAGCATCAAGCGAGCTAACGCTTGCTCATGATCTTGAGTTGATTTAATTAACTTAATGTGGCCCATAATACCTCCCTAAAAGCTTTGCTTATCATACTCCGAATGAGTTCCAACCCATTCAATAACAGCAATGCCATTTTGATATCTAACTTTCACAACTAATCTGTAATGGTTACCTTTCACATTAAAGATAACCTTATTATCAGCTAAGAAATCAGCGCTTCGATATCTATTCTTTATATCTTGTGGGGTTTTCCAGTCAGCAGCACTCGCTTCTGAAAACCAAGCTTCAAGTGCCTTTTTTGCGTCAGCATGCTTTTGACTAAACTTTGTAAGTTTGTCTCTTCCTAAGACTTTCATTACACCTCAAAGTTCCCAACAAGGGAATTATAGTTACTACTACCAAAAAGGGAAGTTAAATTATCACAATGGATACTACTCTGCTGTCGCTACCGTCAAAATACACTTGAGTGGCAGCTCTGCTTTAATACCGTCTTCAAGCTTATCGTAGAACATGAATAACTGCTCTAATAAATCTTGCTGAGTGGTAGCCCCTAGAAATACTAAACACTTTCTAACTGCCTATGTCCAACCATTTAGAGCCATAAGATCGCGGCTAAGAAATAGCTTTATAGCTAATTTCATAGCTGTAGCAAGCAATCGTATTTGTATCGAAATCAAACAACTAACATGCCTTCATTGCTCCACCTGCAACAAAGTCGTAGAATCACATGCAATATAAAGTGCCTGTTATCAATACAGACCCACACCTTCATTTTAGGTAATTCAATGACTAACAAACTCACTCTTCAAACGCTTGAATCATTCTTGTGGGAAACGGCCGATATTCTACGTGGCAATATGGATGCGTCTGAATTTAAAGACTACATCTTTGGCATGATGTTTCTAAAGCGATTGTCGGATGCCTTTGATGAAGAACGTGAAAAGGTCGTTCAGTATTATCTCGATAAAGGTAAAACGCAGGAGCAAGCGGATGAGCTTAGCGATGATGAAGATGAGTACGACGATACTTTTTTCATGCCTGCTATTGCCCGTTGGTCAGCGCTTAAAGATTTGAAACACAACATTGGTGAGGCACTTAATACCGCAGCCGAAGCGATTGAAGAACACAACTCAAGCCTTGAGGGGGTGTTAGTCACTATCGACTTCAACATTAAAAATAAGTTGTCTGATAAAAAGCTACAAGATTTGTTATCGCACTTTAGTCAGCACAGATTACGTAATGCCGATTTTGAGCGTCCAGATATGCTCGGCACCGCTTACGAATACTTGATTAAGATGTTTGCCGATAGTGCCGGTAAAAAGGGTGGTGAATTCTATACCCCTAGTGAAGTGGTGCAGCTGCTGGTGGCCTTACTTAAACCCCATGCGGGTATGCGTATTTATGACCCTACTTCAGGCTCGGGCGGTATGTTAGTGCAAATGCGCAATCATCTAGCTGATCATGGTGAAAACGCGGCTAACCTGTCGCTATTTGGCCAAGAGATGAACCTGAACACTTGGGCCATTTGTAAGATGAACATGTTCTTACACGGGGTGCATAATGCTGACATTCGCAAGGGCGATACTTTGCGCGACCCTAAACATACTCTTGGTGGTGAGTTAATGCATTTCGACCGAGTTATCGCCAACCCGCCATTTTCATTAAGTAAGTGGGGCAAGGATGAGTGTGACAACGATGGCTTTGGTCGATTCCCCTATGGAACGCCGCCAAAAGATGCCGGTGACTTAGCCTTTGTACAGCACATGATAGCCAGTACCAATAACGACGGTATGGTCGGTGTAGTTATGCCACATGGGGTGTTATTTCGAGGTTCAAGCGAGAAAGCCATCCGCCAAGGTATACTAGAAGATGACCTGCTTGAAGCGGTTGTCGGTCTTCCATCTGGTTTATTTTACGGTACGGGTATTCCTGCCTGTTTGTTAATAATTAATAAGCAAAAGCCTGCCGAGCGTAAAGGCAAGGTGCTGTTTATCAACAGCGAGCTAGAGTATCAAGAGGGTAAAAACCAAAATAAATTGCGTAAGAAAGACATTGCCACAATCGTCGAAACCTTTGATAACTACGCCGAACATTCTCGCTATTCAAAAGTGGTTGAGTTAAGCGAAATAGCAGACAACGATTACAACCTCAACATACGCCGTTATGCCGACACCTCACCACCAGCAGA
>NZ_PJAP01000338.1:0-6551 GCF_002836795.1 Shewanella sp. 11B5
TTTCTTTAAGGCTGTGTTTCTCATCTTTGGTCAGAAACTTAAACGCTTTTTCATTGGCAAGTGCATACGCAACGACATCTTCGCCTTTTACTCTGCGTTCATCCACTCGTTTTGAAAAACGATCGTTATCTCGAGCTTTACGCTCTTCGGCATTTAACTTACTCATTGGTGTATCCTCATTAGTTAATCACGGTAGGGGTCACTACGCTCAGTCAAACAAATGAGAATTGCACATTCATAAAGCTGATCGGCGCATTTTAGCATAAGTTGGCTTGTTAGCCTGTAATACATGGCGTCTGAGTAAACTTTATCATCTGTTGGTGGTTTCTAGAGTCGGTTCTGCTGTCAGTTACCTATAACGATCATTCATTAAAGCTGTTTAATGCCATTGCGATGTTATGAGTGGCTTGTTTGGCGCGTGCGCTGAGTTTTGTGATTGAAATAAAGCCATGCATGCAATCATCAAAATGCTGATGTTGTGTATTGATGCCTGCCGCTTTTAGGCGCTGGGCGTATGCAATGCCATCGTCTCTTAATGGATCGTAACCTAGGGTTAAGATGTAACTTTTTGGCGATTCGCTGATGTCTTTTGCTTGTAGTGGACTCACTAATGGCAGAGTAACTTCGTCGAGAGAGTGTAAATATTTTAACCTGAAATAATCCATTAAATCGCGGGTGAGTATTAACTGTTTATTGAAACGGCGATAGGACTCGGTTAAGCCTTGTAAATCTACCATTGGGTAGATTAAAAACTGAAATGCGGGTTTTACTTTTGCCTGTACTGGTAGTGATGTTTGCAGTGAATGTAAACCGATGATACACGCTAAATACCCACCTGCGCTGTCACCACCCACGCCAATGTGCTGTGGATTAATATTAAGTTGTTGATGGTTGGTGTTGATATAGTTCCACGCTTCGATGGCATCACAAATCGGGATGGGGAATTTATGTTCTGGGGCCAATCGATAACCGACTGAGATAATGTTCATGTTGCCATGTTTAGCCAGATAGCGGCAAAAGTGATCGTGAGTGTTAATACTGCCAATAACGCCGCCGCCACCATGAAAGTACACTAAGGTTTTTTGAGGCTTGTTGGCGCTAGGATGGTAGATGCGAAGCTTTATTCTGTTGGCGATGGTATGGCTGCTATCGCTGGCGCTATGTTCGTTCAAAGGAATAGTGCCCAAAAGAGGAGTGCCAGTACTCACCGGGACCGTTAAATTAATCACCTTATCCATTTCAATTTTAGTCAGCCCAAGTACTCGGTCCATCGCTAGAAATACATATCTAAATAATGTGACTGGCAACTTGTATAGCGGCGCTAATGATAACCACTTGGCGACCATTAATTGTTTCGCTTCAAGCTTGGGCGCTTGTAGACGTTTGCCTTGTAGCGGCTCGCCTTGCAGTGGTTCGTTTAGTGATGGCTTGTCAGTTGATGATTTGTCTTGTGACAATGGTGTTGGCTTATTCACGTTATCCATTTCTATTGCCCTTTATTATTGTTAACTGATTAGAACCGCATGTTTTATCGACTTAGCCACTTCATCGCTAGGCGATTGATAAATGCCGGTGATACGTTACTTAATCTATGCAATAGGCCATAAAAAACACTGACTGTTCTATGGGTTTTAGGGTGTTTCACTTGTTTATCAATCACAGCGACTACGTGTTCAGCAGTGATATTCACGCCGAGTCGTTGCATGACTTTGGCGCTGTTTTTCTGTGCCTTAAGCATATTGGTTGCCACAAAGGGCGGCATGACATCGCATACACTGATGCCGTATTTTTTCCACTCAAGTTCCAGCGCCTCGGTCAGTGCTTTTACGGCAAACTTACTGGCCGAATAGCTGGCTAATTCTGGTACACCATAATCGCTACTGGCTGATGACATGTTGATAATAGTACTTGTGCCGGTATTTTTTAAATAGGGCCATGCAGCATGACACAGATTCATGACCCCGATGACATTGACACTTAATGTGCGCTGATGATGTTCGATAGGGATGTCTTCAAAGGGGCCTATTTCCAATATGCCGGCATTATTAACTAATATAGCCAAGCAGTTATTATGTTCCGCACAAAATTTAGCCATGGCGTGTTGTACTTGTGAAAAATCACTGACATCTAGCTGAAACAACCGTACTCGAGTTCTGTCCCATATTTCGGTGGCTTGTGTTAATTGCGCCAAATTGATGTCGGCCATACCGACCCAATAGCCCTTTTTGTGAAAGTGTTTTGCCGTCGCTAAGCCAATGCCGGAAGCTGCGCCGGTAATAAATATAGTGTTTTTATTCATCATAAACCTGGTTGTTTCTAGTATGAGTCAATCAGCTCGAGTGAATCAATACGGGTGGATATGTAAGGGTGAGACGGTGGATAAGCCAACTAAAATGATCGGGTATTAAGGTGTTCCATCTGCGGCTGTTTCATTTCATCAACCCATCGCTGCCAAGTGTAGGGCCATAAAATTGGGTCGCCATCGGCATCTAAATACCAACTTTGGCATCCTCCAACCCAGCTAGTGCCCTTTAACCCTTCCTTTACGTAGGCATTAAAGTCGTCAATGGCTTGTTGCTTGGCTTCAAACTCATCAAATTCATGCTCACGCCATTTATCGATCAGTTTAATAACGTAGTCAGTTTGAACCTCGCTCATGGCGATAACGGAGAAGTTACCAATAGGTGTGTTGGGGCCGAGCATTAAAAAAAAGTTAGGGTAGTCGCTGAGTAACATTGATCGATAGGCTTTGATTTTATGAGCCCAGGCTTTATCAATGTGCAAATTGTTGCGCCCAATGAGATTCATGGGGCGCATAAAATTAAATGCATTAAAACCGGTCGATAATACCAATACATCGAGGTCGTGATGTTTACCGTCTTTAGTGATAATGCCTGTTTCAGTTATGCGCTCAATGCCTTCTATTATTAACTCAGCATTGGGTTTTTGAATGCCTTTATAAAAGGTGGTGTTGATAATGACCCGTTTGCAGCCTACTTGATAATGAGGTCGTAGCTTTTCGCGTAAGGTTTTGTCTTTAATGCTTAATCGTAAGTTGGCTTTACACAAAAAATTTAACGCATGCTTTTGGATAAAGTGTCCCGTGACTGCTTTGGTAAAAAAATGTTCTAGAAAAAACTTGCCCATATTGCGATGAATTTTGGTGATGATGGGAAAGCGAGCCATTAACTTTCGGCTGGTTTTTGAAAAAGTAAAATCGGGCAGGTGCATTAGCCATTGTGGTGTGCGCTGAAAAACTGAAACCTTAGCACCGGTTTTAATCAATTCGGGTATGGCCTGTGCGGCCGTTGACCCAGTACCGATAACTCCAACACGGGTAGAGGCGGATATGTCTACATTGTGATTCCATTGGGCGGTATGGAATGTTGTACCTTTAAAATCTTTTAATCCAGGAATGTCTGGAAATTGTGGATGGTGCAAAATGCCGGTGGCGCACACAATAAAATCAGCGATGTAGGTTTGCTGTTGGCTGGTTTTTACCGTCCATTTTCCATTGGCATATTGTGCATCGGTAACGGCTTCGTTAAAGCGAATGTCTTGTTTAACATCATATTTATCTGCTACGTGCTCAAAGTATTGTTTAATCTCTGGTCCATGGGCAAAAAAGCGGCTCCAATTTGGATTAGGTTCAAATGAATAGGTATACATGTGAGCGGGTACATCACAGGCAGCTCCAGGGTAGGTGTTTTCTCGCCACGTTCCGCCCACGCAGTCTTTTTTCTCCAGTACTACAATATCGTTGATGCCAGCTTGGCGCAGTTTAATGTCCATTAAGATGCCCGTCATACCTGCACCAATGATCACCACAGAAGGATTTCGTTTAACTTGGGTCATGATGCCCTCTATTCTTGTTATGGTTATTTATTAACGTGCTTGGTTGTTGTCAGCCATCTCTATTTTTACTTGTTACGTTGAGCACTAATTTCTCAATAGCGGATCATTCAACAGTTGTTAATAAATTGTATTATCTATCCAGCATAGGAAACTATTGTTCATTGATCTACGCGCTAAAGGGACGTATATTTGTGATTTTAAGACATGGCAGCCTTCAGTTATGACATTTCGCAGCATTACCAGTGTGCAAATAATTGTTTCCTATGGCATTGAGCTGGGCATTGAGCAAGAGCGGTTGCTGCAAGGGTCTGGTTTGGTGGAGGCCCAATTAACTGACCACGAGCAACTGGTTGAAGAAAAGCAAGAATTACAGGTGTTAAATAACCTCATGCTCAATACTCCATGCCCATTCAAGGTTGGAATGGAGTTAGGCTGCCGTTATCACCTGACCAGTTATGGCATCATGGGTTATGCTCTATTGGCGAGCAGCACTGCGAGAAAGGCGATTGAATTAGGCTTACGTTATCTAGATTTAACCTATGTTTTTTCACAGATAACATTAACTGAGCTTAAGGACGATTTATCCCTAAGGTTCTCATGCGACATTCCTGGTGAGTTAGGTGAACTGGTGTTAGTTAGAGACATGTTGGGCGCTGCGATGATCCAACGAGAAGTATTTGAAAGTAACGACTTACCGATAAAATTGCAGTTTACGTCGCCTCAGCCCGCAGGCTTGTCACTCGAAGGTATAAAGCAAAAACTGGGTGCTGAGATCCAATTCAATGCTAGTTATAACGGTTTTACTGGATTAACACCGCTATTAGATCTGCCATTATTAAAAGCCAATGAAGCCACCGCCAGATTATGTGAGGCGCAATGCAACCAGCTACTGCAACAAAAGCAAAACTGGAAACCTGTTGCTAAGTTGGTCAAAGACACCTTAGTACACTTAGGCTTAGCAGCATCAATGGAAGATATCGCCCAGCATTTGGCTCGAACGACTCGCACTTTGCATCGTCAACTAACACTAGAACAAACCAGTTGGCGCCAGGTGCGTGACGATGTGCGTTTTGGCATAGCCGAAGTGTTATTATTAACGCCGATGCAACTTGATGAAATAGCCGAACGCCTTGGTTTTAGTGATGGGGCCAATTTTAGCCACAGCTTTAAGCGCTGCAAAAATATAACCCCAAGCCAGTATCGAAAGCAGGCGAAAAAATAGCGATAGCCGCCTGTGCCAAATAGATAAAGGCTAGCTGGAACCTTATGCCTGAAGCCTAGAATCTAAAGACTCATATCTAAGGTCTAAGATTTAGCACTCTAGTGCCCAAGCAAGCGGTTAGCCAGAACCAGCTTTCTATGATTCATTCCTTAATGTTTAATTACAGAACTGCCTTTCACATGGAACTCCGTCCCCATCACCATCCATTTCAGTTCCTGGACAGTTACGGATATAAAAGGTTGCTTCTGCACATGAGCGCATTTGGCTGCAGTATGTTTTACCTGCCTCACATCTGAACTGAGGTTGTTGATTGATTAGGCTTGGTTTTGACACGGCTGGTGTCCACTCCATCTGTTCAACATCTGCATTGGTCAGCACTGGCGTTGCGGTCATTTTTTGATATTGTTTATAACCGAAAATACCAACCCCAAGCAGGATAATAAGCATGATTACGCGGCCAAGCACGGGACTTGAACGGTAGTTTTCGTCATGATGAGATGGGTTGTTTCGATGATGTTGACCAGTGTTAGAAGCTGGACGGGTTGTGTTAGACACAACAGCCACGCCTTCAATACTGGCTTTTACGGCTTTGACTTTGCCATCGGGTTGGTTCTCGCGATGAAATAGTATCTCATCGCCAACAATAGGCTTTCTGGCCATGTGCTTTAGGGTTGAGATGTGAATAAAGACATCTTGATTATCACCGGTTTCTGGCTTGATAAAACCAAAGCCTTTTTCGGTGTTCCAACGAATTAACGTGCCTCTTTCCATGGCGATACTATTCCTTGATAGTCATTAAGTTAATAAAAATCATGATGTAGAATCATGCTTTTAAATCAGCAACATAATACCTATAACTACAGTATTTTAGCCAGTAATTTGATTGAGTTTATAGATAGAGTCATAAAATATCTTCGCCACGTTTACCTGCTCAGGTAAAAACTGAATTGATATCGACTTGGGCACATTATCAACTGGCTGCAACAAAAGCGTGGTGTTATTTAAGATTAAGTTTAACGTGTATATAGGCAGGATTATTTTTAATGAATTGACCAAAAGTGAAAATAGAGGTGGCCACAGATGAATGATGAACAATACCAAAAAGGGCTTGAGGTACGTCGCCAGGTGATGGGTGATGCTTATGTCGATAAAGCGCTTAGTAATGTCACTGATTTTACTCAACCATTGCAAGCATTAGTCACTGCAAATTGTTGGGGAGAAGTGTGGGTGCGAGATGCTATTTCTAAGCAAACGCGCAGCCTAATCACTATTGCAACACTGGCAGCATTAAAGGCACCCACTGAATTAAAGGGCCATGTTCGAGGGGCATTACGTAATGGATGTTCTATTGAAGAAATTCAGGAAGTATTGCTGCATTCAACCGTTTATTGCGGCATGCCGGCTGGTATTGAGGCTTTTCGGGCAGCGAAAGAAGCCATTGAGGAATGGCAGCTAGAGAATAGCTAGCTGAATG
>NZ_PJAP01000339.1:0-6495 GCF_002836795.1 Shewanella sp. 11B5
CAATGCAGAGGTCATTTACTTTTGTGTTTTAAAATAGGGTATGAATAAACATTTATAGCATGCACTATTACGATATAGCCTTTGGTAAGCCATCTCGGTATTGGTCACCATCACGCGCTGATTTCGCATTGGCTAAATGGCTAATACTTTTAAAATAGCTTTAGGAATATAGCTAAGTAGGTCACTGGCTAACATGCCATATTGGCTTAAGTCCTCTGCAGCAATGTTGCCTGCCAAACCATGCAGATACACACCCAAACACGCTGCATTTATTGGGCTAACGCCTTGAGCGCAAAACCCTGAAATCATACCTGTTAACACATCTCCGGTTCCGGCTTTGGCTAGCGCGCTGTTACCTGTTGGGTTAATGAAAACATCATTACCGTCAGTTATCACGGTGTTTTTACCTTTCAGCACCACAATCGTATTTAACTGTTTTGCCGCTAAGCGAGCAAAATGCATCCGCTGTGTTTGTAGTGTTGCGACATCCATATTGAGTAATCTTGCCAGCTCTTTTGGGTGGGGTGTGATAATACTCTTGTTAGGCAAAGTCACCGTAGTTGTTCCGAATTGTACTGGTGGGTTAAGTAAGTGGCTAATAAAGTTTAGCGCGTCAGCATCGAATATTACTGGCTTTGTGCAGGTTTGTATTTCGTTGAGTAGGGCGTAAAAAAAACGATGATTCCCTTGTGGGGGGATTAACTCGTTTGAGTGTGGTTGATTATCTTTGATGACATTACAAATAGGCAACTCTGAACGTAAATCTGAATTCAAATCTGAGTTCAAATCTGAGTTCAAGTCAGTGCTTATCTTTGCGCACATCTCAGTGCAAAGAGTCACGTCAACATCTACAGTTAACTCAGTGTTAATAGCTGTGATATCGATGCATTGATCGGTACTTTGGCCAATGCTTAAACCACTGCCAATTGAAATGGCGCTGGCTTGAGTCAATTTATCTCTGAGCTGTAAAACAGCTTGTGGTGAAAGAGTTTGTACATCGACGATTTGCGCATCTTTTAGATGTAGATTTGCTGTGCGTTGTAGTGAGTGAACCGATAATGGCGACAACGTTCGTAACGCAAAAGTAACGATGTTGGGTGTTAATGCACTCACACTGTCACATACCGATGGGCTACTGGCTAAGGTGACGTAACCCGCGCCCACTCGTAATGCGGATAAACTCGACAAATAAGCTGCCCCGCGGTAATGCAGCGAACCGGCAATATTCAATACATGGCCAAACGTCATTTTATGACTGTTATCCGGCCGTGGCGGTAATATGCTTTTGATATATTCAAGGGTTAACGTATTCATTATTTAAACCGATTAATATCGATATGAATAAAGTAGCACACACCAAGTTTATTAGTGGTATTTACTGCATACTTTTGATTTAGAGTTAACCTATTTTGTAGGAAATTTTGTAAAAACGACTCTTTGCTATGTGTGACATGAACAAATAGCAAACTAGCTATCTGCTATTTTTTTATAAACTAGCCGGGAATAATGAACTGTATGGGCTGGTGAAAGTAAATCTCAGAAGATAAGCTATCCTTCATGCAGAATATTTTACAAATATAAGCCAAAGGAAGGCATTGATTATGCAACAAATGTTACAACACAACAGACGTTACTCAGAACTTGATTGGTTAAGGGTAATATTGATTTTTGCGGTATTTTTACACCATGTGTTTATGCCCTTTAATGGTGACGGCTGGCATGTAATGAACAATGAGTCGAGCAAGGTGCTTGACGATATCATGGTGTATTTTGAACAGCTCAGACTGCAAACATTGTTCTTTATCGCTGGTGCAGCCAGCTTTTTGTTACTGCAAAAAATGCCTGTTCGGCAATTTCTATCGAGTAAATTTCACCGGCTTTTTATCCCTTTGCTGGTGGGAATGATATTGATTGTGCCGCCACAAAATTATTATGAGAACATCACTGAATATAGCTCTTTAGCATCGGCGTATGGTCAGTTGCTGTTGTCGTTTGATAGTAATCATTTATGGTTTATAGAATTTTTAGTCATTTTTATGCTGCTTGCTGTGCCATTTAGGCACTGGTTAACACGTCAAACCAGCAATAAATTACAACAATGGCTTGAACGAATCAGTCGTCATCATTTTGGCTTACTCTCTTTAGTTTTAGTGTTAATCGTATTACGTGGTGCGCTCAAATATGTTGCGCCATCAGACAGTCATCATATCGAAAACCCGTCATTAAGTGTGTTCTATCTGTTTTTCTTTTTTGCGGGCATGTGTTTTGTTAAAAGTGAGGTTATTTGGCGGGCAATAGCTGAACATCGATACACTTATTTAGTCAGTTTGCTCGTGAGTTCAATCCTGTTTTATGGCTACTATTACTCACCTGATTTAAGCTCGTATTTGTCACTTACAACACGATGGCAATTATGGTGGTTAGTTTGTACGCTAGTGTCTTGGTCTGGGTTATTAACCATGGCAGGTTTTGCGATTGCTCATATTAAAAAGACGCCAACATGGTTACATCAAACCAATGAATTAATCTATCCGTTTTATATTCTGCATCAAACCGTGATTGTTATATTGGCGTTTTATATTGTGCAGTGGCAGGCGTCTATTGCGATTAAATCTGTCAGTGTATTAATGAGTGCTTTTGTGGTGTGTGCCTTGCTATGTTACTACGTGATTAGGCCGTTTAAGCTGACACGATATTTATTTGGACTCAAAGTATTGCCTGCATCTAAATAGCGAATAAGCAAGCTTTATGCTGCAAGCTTTTGATAAACAAAAAATGCCATTAAATTCGTTTAATGGCATTTCTCTATCCTTCGTGAGCTAGATACTCAATAATTTGTTCCATGTTCAGGTTAAAATCATCAGCACGTACGCACTTAACAATTAAGTCGTCAGTCACGGTGGCTAAATCAATTTTGTTTCCTGCTTCAAAATGCTCAGGTTTTAAATGATAGAAGGGTCTGACTAACGGACGGATAGGGTCTTTCGGGTTATGACCTTCCACTATAGCGAGTCTATTTGATTCAAGTTGAACCACCGACCCGACAGGGTAAACGCCCATACAGCGAATAAATTGATCTACTAAGTCTTTATCTAATTCATTTTTATCCGCTAACGCGCGCAAAATACTGAACGCTTTAACTTGGGCATAACCTTGTTTGTAACAGCGGTGTGAAGTCAGCGCATCATAAATATCGCATATGCTGATCATGCGGCCATAAAGGGTGATTTTTTCTGCTGGTACGCCAAATGGATAACCTAATCCATTGAGTTTTTCATGGTGTAAGCTGGCTACTTCTAAACTCAGCGGACTGATCCCTGGGGTGCTTTTCATGATTTCAATTGAGTAACTGGCATGAGTTTTCATAATATGAAACTCTTCATCGGTCAGTTTGTCCGGCTTGTTTAAAATCCGATCTGGGATCATGATTTTTCCAACATCATGTAAAAATGCACCAATAGCTAATTGATTAACAATGTCTTTGTCGATTTTTTTGTACACGGCAAACATGGTCATCAGCACGGACACAGACACAGAATGTTCTAATAAATATTCATCTTTATTACGAATATTAATCACACATGACAAAGCATTTGGATTATTAAAAATTAAATCTGTGGATTCAGCGGTAATTTTTTGTACCGGATCCATGTCCAGAGGCAAACCATGCTGTGCATTATGAAACAGCTTTTTTTGAATGTCTTTTGACTCATTAAACACTTGGCGTGCTCTCACTATTTCTTGATTAAAGAAATTTGCTTTAACATCGGTGCGTGCAGGCGTGAGTTTACGAGGCGGTTGAGGCTTAGGCACACTGATTTTTAGCTCGGATTTTTCGACAATAACTTCAGTTTTACTGGTATCAATAAGCAGTTTAGTAACCGATTTTCGCTTTAATGCTTCAATGACTCGTTCGCTTTTAAGCACACCAGGTTTAGCGAGCGAAAACGTATCTTTGGGTTCGGTTATTTCGACCACATACATTCCAACACAAACGTCAGTAATGTCATGTTCAATCAGCATAAATCGTTTCCTTGGGGTTACTTATCAACGTATGAGCCATGCTAGACATGATATTGTTATAGCAAGATATGTTTAATAATATAGCGTATTCAGTACTGTAATATAAGCGAAATAACTCAATGAGGATCAAGCTTTTACCAAAAACACTTAGGAAGAGTTTATAAATGTATCGACACTGAAATATAAGACTTCATTGCAGTTTATGACGAATTACCTACTACGTCCAATATGTTTGAATTACCGTCATGTGATAGCGGCTATTTTATTCAATAGTTATTATTAGTATTGCGAATACATAAGCTTAAACTTTTACTCTATGCTTATTATCTAATACATCCTGTTTCAGTAAACGAGTAAGCATCGAGTGCTAACAATTCATACTCAACATCTTGATGTATTTTTTGGGCAACACATGCTTCACTTGCTCCTAAAATAGCAATAAGCGGTAAAAAATGTTCCTGAGTCGGATGATTAAACTGGGCAAACGGCGCGAGCTGTATGTAGCTCAACAACGATTCGGTATCATTGTTTACTAATTTCTCTTCAACCCACTTTGTGAATTGATTCATCATATCAACGCCATTGGGTGTTTTAGGCTGACGAAAAACCTCGCTTAAATTATGGCTTATTCCACCAGAACCAATGATAAGAATGTTGTCGTGTTTTAACGATGCTATAAGCTGTCCATATCGATAGTTTTGCGCTGCACTTACACGGGTATTAATGGATATTTGTACAATGGGAATGTTCGCCTGCGGGAACATTAATCTCAGTGGGATCCACACGCCATGATCCCAGCCTTGTGTTAGAGATAAATTGACCTTAATACCTGCACTCATAAACGTGTCGGCAATTTGTTTTGCCAATACAGGCGCGCCAGGTGCAGGGTAGCGAATTTGATACAATTCATCAGGGAAACCATAAAAATCGTGTATTGTTTCAGGACGCGCTCCAGCGGTAATCACCACATCGTCAGTGACATCTAAATGGGCCGAAAATACCACAATGGCTTTTGGGGTAGGGAGCTGTTGGCCAAGTCTTTGTAAAAAACGCGATGTTTTACTGTTTTCAACCGCCATCATAGGAGAACCATGCGAAATAAACAGGGGGTTTTGATGTTGTTGCATAGTAGGTTTTCTCGCTTAATGTCATTAACTGCGAAGTTATTGTGAACTCAAATAACAATTTTTAAAAGTGTTCATCATCATGCTGAATACGTTAGTAATTGTCGCAAAGAATGTCTGAGTTGCTTAAACACCGGTTCGTGACTGTAGCGATGGTGTTGAATAACATCAACATTTGCTTGCCAACCAATCTCTTTAAATTCAGACGGTAACATGACTAGTTGCCCGCTATCCACGTAGTGATTGGCAATATGATTGGGCAGCAAACACCAGCCATGGCCCTGCAATGCAAGTTCTAGCAAAATATAATAATTGTCGGCGTACCAAACGTCTGGGCTAATGGCGAATTGAAAGCTACTGGATTTAGTATTTCGTGACCGTATCAATAGTTGACGATGCAATTTCAAATGGGCTAAATTATCATATATCTGTTGTGCTAAGAGATGTGTGCTGGCCACATACATATCAAATTTAATTGACCCAATAGATTCAAAATCGATGTGAGCCGGGATCGTTAACTCGCTGAAAATAATGCCGGTGACAGCCCGCTCAGTGTCAATCATATCGATAATATCGATGCTTGATGCGGTTAAAAACTCAAGCGTAATTGTCGGAAACTTAGCTTCGAGCTCATTAATAATATTGAACAGCTTTTGCAGAGGTATTCCTTCATCTAAACCAATCGTCAATTCAGATATTGCTTGTTGGTCTAAACTTTGGGCGCAATCGCGCAGTCGTTGATGCTGGCTGAGCAACACTTGGGCATGGGGCAGTAGTTTTTTACCTGCTAGTGTCAATTGAGGATAGCGGCCACTGCGATCAAATAGTTCGCTATTACAGTCAATTTCAAGATTTATCACATGCTGACTGATAACTGATTGTGCTTTATTAAGCGCTCTTGCTGCAGATGAAAATGACCCCATTTTTACGGTCGCCACAAAGGCCTCAAGCTGTTCAATACTATACATATCGTTTTTACCGATACTTACCAACTTTAATGTATCTATATATTGGATGAAAATAGCCAAAACGTCACCATTAAATAGAGATAAACATGCAAAGAAGAGAAAGAGTGTTCCACGCCGTGTCTTTTGAGGTGATAGCGTTGGCCTTTATTGTGCCAGTGAGTGCGATGTTAGTGGAAAAAAACAGCACAGACATGTTGATAGTGAGTATTTGTTTGTCATTGTTTGCTGTTTTATGGAACTACGTTTACAACATATTGTTTGATAAGCTCAACGGTTCAGACAGAGTTGAGCGTAAAATTGGCATTAGAGTCGTTCATGCATTGGGTTTTGAAGGCGGGATGTTATTTTTTACCATCCCATTAGTGTCATGGTATTTGTCA
>NZ_PJAP01000340.1:0-6485 GCF_002836795.1 Shewanella sp. 11B5
CCAATACACATCCATAGTTGATTTGATCGAAAAAGCCTGTGACAAGTATGCTGATAATGTTGCATATGCATGTCTTGGGAAAAGCACTACCTTTCGCGAAATAGAACAAAACTCGCGCGATTTTGCCAGTTATTTGCAACATAGCACTTCATTGCAACCAGGCGACAGAGTAGCGATACAATTGCCTAATATTACTCAGTTTGTGATTGCGGCTTATGGGGTAATTCGAGCAGGTATGGTGCTAGTCAATACCAATCCGATGTACACGGAACGTGAACTTATTCATCAATTTAACGACTCAGGTGCAAAAGCCTTAGTCGTATTGTCGGATTTACTACCTACATTAACTAACGTGATCGACAAAACAACAGTAGAGTTGGTGATTTCGACCCACGCAATGGATCTTATCCAACCGCAACCTCAGCCTGAAACCCCTTTTAATAAAGTGGCATTTACCTCTGTGCTCACTGAAGGTGCTAAGTATCCTTATCAGGCGATAAAACCTAACCATGATGATTTAATTGCTCTGCAATACACCGGCGGCACAACCGGTTTATCGAAAGGCGCTATGCTCAATCATGGCAACCTTTTGGCTAATTCTGGTCAAGTAAAATCACGAATTGCTAGCACCATGACCGAAGGGCATGATGTGTTTGTCGCGCCATTACCGATTTACCATATCTATGCATTTATGGTTAATTTGGTGCTGTATTTTGAATCAGGTAGCTGTTCAGTATTAATTCCCAATCCTCGTGATATTGCAGGGCTAATCAATACCATGAAAGCCTATCCATTTACTGGCTTTGCGGGTTTAAACACTCTATTTGTTGGCTTATGTCATCAGCCAGAATTTAAAGCCTTAGATTTCAGTAAAATGAAAATAACCATTTCGGGTGGTACTGCATTAACGAGTGTTGCAGCTAACTTATGGCAACAAACCACCCAATGTATGATTTCAGAAGGCTATGGTTTGTCTGAAACATCTCCTGTTGTCAGCCTTAATGCACCAGGGCATCAACGCCTCGGTACTATTGGCAAACCTGTATTGGGCACTGAAGTTCATGTACTCGATATGGATGATAATGAAGTGGCTATCGGTCAAGCTGGCGAACTCGCAGTGCGCGGTCCGCAAGTTATGCAAGGGTATTGGAATAAACCACAAGAAACCGCTAACGTCATGACAAAAGACGGATTCTTTAAAACTGGCGATATTGGCATTGCCAGCGAAGATGGTTATCACACCATTGTTGATCGTAAAAAAGACATGATTATTGTTTCTGGTTTTAACGTCTATCCTAATGAAGTTGAAGACGTACTTTCAACTAATGAGTTAGTTTTAGAGTGTGCTGTCGTCGGGGTTGAAGATGAACGTTCTGGCGAAGCAGTAAAAGCCGTGATTGTATTAAAACAGCCGCCAGCGGATATCGAGGCGGTCAAACAGACGATCAATGATTACTGCCGCAGCCAACTGACTGCTTATAAAGTACCACGCATTATTGAGTTTACTGAACAGTTACCGAAAAGTGCTGTCGGGAAAATTTTGCGTCGAGAACTACGTAAATAAAAGCTAGGTAAATAAGAGCTAGGTAAGTACTACGCAAGCAAGAGATGAGCCAAGCAGGTAAATCTTAATGTGCTTAAACGTTATGTAAGTTACCTCAACCCTGAGCAATAACTGATTATCAAACTGCGATTAATGTCATTTGAAAAAGTTAATTGATTCGAAAATAAAAAAGATGCTTCGGCATCTTTTTTTATTTCTCAATTACACACACACTGCACAAAGCAGTAACCATTATGACGGCTCGTTATCCATCAATAACTGTAAACTGGCAAATTCGCGATATAGCTCATTGCTGGCCATTAATTCGTTGTGAGTACCACTGGCAATTAGTTGTCCTTTATCTATCACGAAAATCCGGTCTGCATTGATAACGGTAGCTAAACGATGAGCAATAATCACTGTGGTACGTTTGGCCATAAGTGAATCCAGAGCCTGTTTTACTTTGATTTCGCTTATCGCATCTAACGCACTAGTCGCTTCATCAAGCAGTAATATTGGTCTATCGGCAAGAATCGCTCTTGCGATTGCAATACGTTGCTTTTGCCCACCCGACAAACGCACACCACGTTCACCTAAGTAAGTCGAATAACCATCAGTAAATTCGCGAATAAACTCATCCGCTTTAGCCGCAATACAAGCCTGCTTCACCTCTTCATCGCTGGCATCTAAGCGACCATAACGCACATTATCGAGTACGTTCATGGCAAAAATCACCGACTCTTGCGGCACAAGTGCATACTGTTGGCGTAAATCTGCCAATGCCAAAGTAGAAATATCAATACCATCTAATAATATCCGCCCTTGTTTAGGCTGGTAAAAACGCATCATCAATTCAAATAAGGTGCTTTTGCCTGCTCCACTAGGCCCCACTAAAGCGACTCTTTCACCAGGAGTAATCGACATCGACAATTGGCGGATCACGTCTTGCTCAAGATCTGACGGATAAGCAAAGCATACGTTATCAAAACTAAGTAAACCTTTAACAGGTAGCACGACTTGGTTGGGGGTCACTTGCTCGGGTATATCAATCGGTGTTTTAACTAACTCAATTAAACGCTCTGCTGCACCAGAAGCTCGTTGAATTTCGCTAAACACTTCACTGATAGTGGCTACAGCACCTGCAACCATTACGGCATAAAACATAAACGCAGACAGCTCGCCACCGGTGATACTGCCAGACATCACATCTTGCGCCCCAATCCATGTAACAAAAGCAATTGCAGCAATGCTTAAAAACATCACCGTTGAAATAAGCAGCGCACGATACATAATACGGCCTTTAGCCACATCCATAACCGCCTCGACTCTGTCAGCAAATAGCTGTCGGTCTTTAGCCTCATGGGTATACGCTTGAACAGTATGAATTTCATGCAATGTTTCATCAATATAAGCGCCAAGATCGCCTACCCTATCTTGACTTTTACGCGACAAGGTTCTGACTTTTCGGCCAAAAAAGATCACCGGGCCTAATACCAAAGGAACGGCTAGCAGCACTAATGCCGTCAACTTAACACTGGTAAATGCCATCATAACAATGCCACCAATCACGGTCACACTTGAACGCAACGCCATAGATAAGCTTGAGCCGACAACGCTTTGTAACAAAGTACTGTCTGCCGTAAAACGTGAAATAACCTCACCGGTACGCTGAGTCGCAAAAAAAGCTGGCGATAATGACAATAAATGATTGTAAACCTGTAACCGAATATCAGCACTAACCCGCTCACCAAGCCAAGTCATCAGATAAAAACGACAGAAAACCGCAGTTCCACTGATTGCTGTAATAGCAATAATAAACAACATGATCTCATTCAATCGCCCTGCATTATCGGCAATAAATCCTTCATCGACCATTAACCGCACCCCTTGCCCAAGCGATAGCCATGCAAGCGACCCAATAAATAGAAATACAATCGCCGCCACTACCTTCGTACGATAAGGAGACAGAAATTGTAAAATCCAAGGTAGAACAGAATGTTTTAAAGGAGGTTTAGCAGAAGATATAGACTCTGTTGAAGTCGTCGTTGGATTCGTCACAGTATTAACCAGCATATATAACTAAGATGTCCTGATAGTACCAACAAAACACCACATTGTAGATGCCTTAACAATAAGACGTCGACACAGCAGGTTTACGACCGCCGAACAAATGATGCTAGTATCAAATAAAAAATAAGATGAAAAACAGCATGAGTAATAAAATGAAAAATAGCATGACAAATAATATAAGACCATCGCACGGCTTTACATTAATAGAGTTGGTTGTTGTGATTATTATTTTGGCCTTATTGGCCGTTGTCGCGAGCAGTAAATTCATTAGCTTACGCAAAGATGCCATTGTATCTACCATGGGAGGGATGGAAACAGCAATGCAATCAGCTGCGACCTTAACCTATTCAAAAGCCGCTATTGCTGGAGTAGAAAGACTTGCTACTACGACGCTTAATATTGATGGGGTCAATGTTAACTTAGCTTATGGCTATCCCGACGGAACAGCCGCAGGTATTGCAATGCTAATGAATATTCCCGAAGGTGATTGGCAACAACGCAAAAGTACTTTGCCTATAACTGCATGGGTATATTGGCATGGAGTCATTAAAGAGGATGCGGGCGTTGCTGCATGTTATTTACGTTACAGGCAAGTAACATCAGCCACCGCACGCCCTGTTATAGATGTTCAAACAAGCGGATGTTAAGCACCAATAGGTTTAAATAAACATAACATTAAGACTCAGGGTAACGTTTTTCAATCGCTTTCAGCGATCGTAAAAACAACCCTATACCCCCCACACAAAGTACCAATATAACGATTAAATCAAATGCACTCATGTAAGAAAATCGAAAATTAATCGAGCTTATCACGCCAAAAATCAGTGCCACTAACGAGCCAAATGTCAGTAACCATCCAAGTATGTTTCTGCCATTATAAAACATCAGTCCCACACCAAACATAAAGGGTATCATCACCATTCCACTGGTAAGCCCAAAGCCGCCCAGCTGATATAAATGGCTGCTAAAGCCAAATGAGCTTGTCACTTTAATGGCATTTAATAGCATATAAAAGCCACCGCACATCATCACTAGCCCAATAAAGAACTGACCCATTCCACCTGACGTTCCACCAGCACCTTTCATCAATATCCCTTGAAAACCATTATTTTAAGTCAATGTATTGATGTTACTGAAGCGTGCAATTAATAGCAATCATCTCTGCAGCACGGCCATTTTCATGACGTTAGGTTTTAGTTTCAAAGTTAAAAAATCAATATCACCTTGTTCTGTATCCTAAATTCAACATGTCGCTTAACACGAGTTAAACAAGGAAGCTTTGATAATCAGTTAACTAGCGACACTCCACAAAATTATCCCTATCAACTTGTTTAAGCCTAAGCCTCGCGCTAGTAAGTGTTATCTGAGATAATATCTGGCTATTTTATCGATATTCTTTTTATTAGGTAACACCGTCATGACAACCCAATTTGCTTGTTCAGGTATAGAGCTTGAGCTTTTTCGTTATCCAAGCCAACAAGCATCAAACTTACAAGCATGGGATGCCGCTGATGAACACCTAGTAAAGTACTTAATCGACACCGAAATAACAGCAACCACTACCGCCATTCTAAATGACAACTTTGGGGCTCTCACATGTGCATTAACCATGCAACACCCACACAGTGAATTGCTTGTCGAAACGGATGCTAAAACCAGCTTGTTAGGTTATCAGCAAAATTTATTACACAACAAACTCGCATCAAGCAACATACATTGGCTAAACAGCCGCGAAACACTGCCACAAAATATTCAATTAGTACTGATGAAGTTACCGAAAAACCTACACTATTTTGGCCAGCAACTTGCGCGTTTATCAACGGTGCTTCCAGCAGGAACCCAAATTCTGATTGGTGCTAAAGCCAAGTCTATCAATCCAGCATTATTGGCCAGTATTGAAAAAAATCTAGGTCCCGCATCTGCCAGTTTAGCGTGGAAAAAAACACGGGTAATTAGTTGTATTAGCGATGGTAAAAAACGCTCATTAGCGAAAGCGGTGAGTTGGAATGTCGATGAGCTCAAACTCACTATCAGTAACCTTGCTAATGTATTTGCGGCCAATAAGCTCGATATTGGCGCAAGGATTATGCTCGACAACATGCCCAAAGGCGAATTCAAGCACATTATAGACTTAGGCTGTGGTAACGGTATTTTAGGATTGCACGCAAAGCAATGTTATCCCAATGCGCAAATCCACTTTGTGGATGATTCTGATATGGCTATCGCCTCGGCAAAGCATAATTGGCAAGCGAACGAGTTAGACACTCCATCTCAAGATCTTCAATCCCAAGATCCTCAAACTGAACAAATGCCACAAGCTTTTTTCCATTGGGACGATTGCCTGAGTAATTTACCAGCGGATGTTGAACCAGATTTAGTGATATGTAACCCTCCGTTTCATCAAGGTGAAGCCATTACTGACCATATCGCTTGGCAAATGTTTGTTGATGCACATAAGCGCCTAAAAAAAGGCGGTTTATTACATATCGTTGGTAATCGACATTTAGCCTACCACGTTAAAATAAATCGCATTTTTAAAAACTGCACCACGGTTGCCTCTAATGGTAAGTTTGTCATTTTACAAGCAATAAAATAATGTCCTGAATAAGGTACTAAGGTCATGCTCCCCTACATGGCCCTGCATATAAAACCAAACCAATATTGATAGTAACGAGCGAGGGCCGACACAGTTTATGTGCAGCCTTTCACTCGTATGTATTTCAACTCACTACACCTTGTTTATCTAGTACACCCACATTAACGAGCACCAATAACCACTGAACATTCATTAGTGTGAACGGCGATACAAATCTCTTTTTGTTGTAACTAACAGCAAATCGATTTGTGATGTTCATATCCCTTGAATAAATAA
>NZ_PJAP01000341.1:0-6434 GCF_002836795.1 Shewanella sp. 11B5
TTTTGTAACTTTGCCAACTCATCATTGGGTTTGGCAAAATGGTCCATACCAATAAATTGATAACCCGCATCTGTTAACGATTCTATCGTTTGGCGAAGCATATCTAATTTCTGTTGTGGAGCAGGCATATCATGTTCTTTAATTTTACGTTGTGCAGCAAAACGCGATGGTAAATGTGCATAGTTAAAGACAGATAGACGATCAGGCGATAGCTCAATAATGCGCGCAATAGTTTTCGCAAACGTTTCTGGCGTTTGCAGCGGTAAACCGTAAATTAAATCAACGTTCGTTGATACAAAACCGAGTTCTTTAGCTCTGGCAATTAAGTCGAAAATAAATTGTTCGTCTTGCTCACGGTTAACGGCAATTTGTACTTCTTTATTAAAGTCTTGAACACCAATAGATACCCGGTTAAACCCAGCTTCTTTTAAGGTGTCTAACATGCTGAGCTCTATCTCACGCGGGTCAACTTCAATTGAGTATTCACCCACATCAGCAAAATTAAAGTGTTGTTTAATTAATGCGGTCAGTTTAAGAATTTGTTCAGGGCTTAAAAATGTCGGTGTACCGCCACCCCAATGCATTTGGGTTACGGTATAATTTTTGAATAATGGGGCGCGTTTAATAATCTCAGTGGCCAGATATTCAATGTATTGATCTGCTTTGTGAGAGTGGCGAGTAATAATTTTATTACAACCACAGTAGTAGCAAAGCTTGGCGCAAAAAGGAATATGCACATATAGCGACAGTTTATCTGACTTACTGTTTTTAATAGATGTCAGTAAGTTTTGCTCAGTAAAGGCATCGTCAAACTCTAGTGCGGTCGGGTAAGAAGTATAACGGGGACCGCTGTAATTGTACTTTTCGATCATCGACTGATCCCAACTAATCTGAGTGGGCTGCTTCAAGGCGTGTCCTCCGGGAGTAAATTAGCAACAGGCGAAGTATGCAATGTTCGTGATCAAATAACCTTGATCTAGGTTGTAAAAATGAATGTTGCCTATGGTGATTAGTGAGGTTTAGCGATAGCTGATATGAAATAATGACTAGACTGTGCAGCAGGTCACAGTTTGTGTTTGGCGATTATTTAGATAAGGCTGGCTTCTAGCCAAGGTTAAAACGTTGAGAGCCTAAATTGCGTGCCTTGCCATCGTATCTCACTTCAGTAAGTTGTACTTTACCGCTGCGGTGTTTCAACACAACACTCGTTGAACGAGTGCCGTATTCTTCATGTTCGATAAAAATAGATGATAGACGTCGCTCCCACTCAAGACTGATGCCTGTTTGGGGTAAATCTTGATCTTTGGGTTGAGAAGTATCGCGCATGATATTGAGTAATTGGTCTATGCAAGGTGATTGCATTTGTTTGATATAGCTTTGTAGCTGTTGCTGACCTTTAGCCATTTTAGGCCATATATCATCCAGCGCACCGTTACTCACAGCATGAAAACCAGGCTTAAGCAAAGTAGTCGTTAAGGTTTTACTGTTAAAGCAATGGAGTTGATTGTGCTGTTCGAAGACTAAATTAAACGGATTGTAGTTAATCGAGTGTTCAGTTAACCATTGGCTATTGATGTGTTGTTTGGTTAGCGCGTCAACGACTAACTCTCCACGACTGCGAACGCCATCTTGCTGTTCGATTGCTCGAATATTGGTTAGCCCAGCAAATTGACCCTGTTCATTAATTCCTAACCAAGTACCACCGGCTTGTTTATCTTGCCCAGCGATAATGATTGGTGTTGTTGCCCAACGGTAGGCAGGTTCGGTTGCTCTGTGATGAAATTCATCGCGATTAGCACAGACAATTAAGGGGTAATCCGGATGCGCTTCAACGGCAATAAATAAAATACACATGGCAGCCCCTTAAAAATATCGACACCGCCATCATAACCTAATAAATCGATTATGATTAATGATGATGCTTATGTGGCGCAGCTGACTCGTGATGATGTGCAGCTTTGGTGTCTGAATGATGGCCGTGGTCATGGCTATGTGGTGCTGATTTTAAGTTGATCATCAAACGGCTTAAAAACTTTCGAGGTCCAAGTCGCAATAAGCTGGCGCCAAACAATAAAACGATTGCTACTAGACCAAGTATATTGACCGATTCAGGTAACTGTAATGTTAATGATGAGCTCAGAGTGAGTTGATCTGCCACCATTAATCCTACCAGTAAAATCCCGCCTAACATGAGTCCTTGTTTCCAATTCATTAACTTCAACTGGCCGATGCTGAGTACCGGCGCTGCGAGTAAAGTAAATGCCACAGCAATTTGGCTCCAACCACTGTAAGCCAAGGCAAGTGCCAAAATTACCGTGCCTAAATTACAAAAACGCATCGGCAAAAAGACTAATAGTAAAATAAATACCTGTAATGCGGGGTTCTCAAGCGGAACAGATGGATGACCTATCAAGTTTGCTAATACTAAGCTAAGGATAATCCAGGGGGCACTTCGGTCGACTAATTGGCTAAAGCCAAAGCGCCAAGGTGACTCTGATAGTGTTGGGTGCGGATCTGTTATATCAACTTTTGTCAGTGTCATTAGTGCCCCAATAGCTAATAGCCCCAATATTTGGTAAAGCGCAAACCAAGGGCCCAATAGTAATAAGGTAATTAACAATGCTTCAGGTCCGGCTAAACGCTGTAACCAACGTAATCCTAGGGAAGGATGAGATGGTCGTAATCCTGATGCAAACCTCGCTGTGGCGATAAAGTAACTGCCTAATAGGATCGGAGAAATAGTCAGTAACCAACTAACGAATTGCTCTGAACCATGGTCTTTATGAGCGTGTTCATGGCCGCCAGTATCCATCAGCAGTAGCAGGGCTAATAACCCTAAACCTAATAGGCTGCCAATGCCTGCTTGGTATTGATATTGACCTTGCTTGTCTTCTTGTTGGTGGCCATGTGGTTGATGTAATACAACGTGCAAAATGGAACCGGTAACAAAGGCTTGCAAGTAAACCGTGTTTTCAAGACTTAATTGAGTTAACAAATGTTCGCCAGCAAAGTAGCCGACGCTGGTTAATACCATCATTGCAGCTAAAACGGCGCTAGCCCATCGAGTGCCGACTTGAGGTTTGAGTAACCACCAAATGGCGACACCAACAGGTAGGCGGTGCATGATCACGCCTAAGGCTAGAAGTGTCGAATTGCCTTCTTGTTGTGCCAATACCATCGCTCCACCGTCCGTAATGGTGTGCAGTAATAGTCCGCCAATGCCGAGAGTGAGGGTGATGTTGTGGGTGATTTCTGAATATCGATGAAACAGTTTTTCACTGGCTGTCGGGCCCCAAACGCCAAGCATGACAAACAATAGCGTGATAAACCCACCATGCTCCAACAGTTCTGGCAAAATATGAATGAGCACCAATCCGCCAAGGGAGACGAATATAAATCCATCTAGGCCTTTTTGTAATCCGCTACCTGATGAAAAGAAGCGATAAAAAAGTGGCCCAAACAGCAGTGCAATACAGCTAGCGATTAGATAGAGCATGTTATCCAGAAATAAATCGAAAAAAACAACGCAGTATACCATTTTAAACCAGTATTGTAGCGTGTGAATATCTCAAGCTGAAAAATTTACTTAGAACCTATAGAGAATGCAGATCTAGTCATTGACGTTAAAGCCAAAAAACTTTCTCAGGTCATCACTTTGGCAAGCGTATGTGGCTATTTGTGATGAGGCATTGTTCACTATTATTAACAACTAACGCCTTGTAATCATCAATAAACTGGCTGTTTTCATCGCTTATGTTACTGTGTTGGGTATACAATGTAGCCCATATTTTGTTAATTAAAAGATTGTTGTCCATGGATATTTTTTCTGCAGCCGTCATGTTGTTCTTGATTATGGATCCGTTGGGTAATTTACCTATATTCGCTTCCATATTGCGGCATATTGATCCCAAAAAACGCCGTAAAGTCTTAATCCGTGAATTGTTATTTGCGTTGGTTATCATGTTGTCGTTTTTGTATGCTGGTGAAGCTATTCTTAATTTTCTGAACTTACGTTCTGAATCCGTTAGCATTGCGGGCGGCATTATCTTATTCTTAATCGCGATTAAAATGATCTTCCCTTCGCCGGGTGGCGTGGCTGGATTAGCTGCTGGTGAAGAGCCTTTTATTGTTCCGATGGCTATTCCGCTAATGGCTGGTCCATCTATTTTAGCGGCCTTGATACTATTGGCGCACACAGATAGCAGCCGCATGACAGATTGGACTATTGCGTTGGTCTCAGCATGGGGCATGAGTGCCGTTATTTTAATGTTCTATAAGTTGTTTACTCGTATCCTTGGTGAGAAAGGCTTAATAGCGGTAGAGCGACTAATGGGGATGGTATTGGTGATGATATCAGTACAAATGTTACTGGATGGAATATCAAATTATATCAACTCCACGGTAAATTAAGCTAAATTGTTATAGATAAACATTGTGCCAAGTAACTGCAGCAAGCCGACTCAACAGAGTCGGCTTGCTGCTTTTGGGCGCTGGGTTAATAGCCTTTTGTATTAATTTTTAATCGAATAGATTTATTTACATTAAAGAATGTCTAATTTAATTGTAACCCTGTGGTTGCAACTGTTAATGTCATGTAATTATTGTTTGGGGTGAATTATGAAATATATTATCGTCATGTTGGGGCTTGTTTTTATGACCTTGCAAGGGTGTCAAAATCAGTCAGCAGCATCAAAGGTAGACGAACAAGCAGCCACTGTAGTGGTAACCAAACCATTAATTAAAGATTGTGGTCCAAGTGCGATGCCACCTTTACGTGATCGCACCAAATTAACTGAAAATTTGCGCAAGAAAGGGCTCATCACCGCTGACATGGATCAAGCACAAATAGATAAAATTGTTGCTGATTATATAACTAAACGCCAAAAAGCATTTGAAAAATGCCATAAACCAACACCAAATACAGGTAAGTCGTAATGAGTAAGTTGACTAAATATCAAGGGTTAGCCGTTTCATCCTTATTGCTTGCATGTAGCGGTATGGCTGCTGTTGCTGCTCCACAAACAGGCACTCCTGCTGATGCGGGGCTAATTAATGAACAACAAGTGTTGTATTGGTTAATTAAACGTGGCGAAGTGAGTGTTGATGCCAGCGAAGCTGAAAAACAAGCTGCAGTAGATGCTTTTGTTAGCCGTGGTCGAAATGCGACTTTTAAGCCTGCTGCCATAGAGGTAAAAGCTGAGCAATTACGCATTAAACGTTCCGCGCAAAAAAATACTAAAAGTGCTCAATATTCCGCGGCAAATAACAAAGTCTTAGCCGATCAAGATATTACCAAAACGGTAAAGGTGTTAGCTGTGCTGGTGGACTTTCCTGATTTACCTAATGATGCTAACCAGCTTGAAGTGGGTGATACTGACATGTATTACAGCAGTTACCCTGCATCACATTATCAGCAACTGCTATTTTCACAAACTGGTTTTACAGGCCCAAGTAATCAAACGCTGCAATCGGCACATCAGTATTTTCAGGCGGTGTCCGGCAATAGTTTTTATTTTACCGGTCAAGTACAAGACTGGGTCACCGCAGACAATAATGCCGCTTATTATGGTGGCAACGACTCCGATGACAACGATAAAGCCGTCCCAGAGCTAGTAAAAGAAGCTGTCACCAAAGCAGTAAGCGGTATGAGTGATACTGAACTTGAAAGCTATGATATTGAAGACCCTTTCGATATCGATGGCGACGGTAATTATGATGAAGCTGACGGTATTATCGATCACGTGATGCTGTTTCATTCAAGCATCGGTGAAGAAGCTGGTGGTGGTGTATTGGGTGAGGATGCAATTTGGTCGCATCGTTTTTATGTCGATTCAAATACCAATGGTTATGTTATTCCTGGCCGGGCCCTTAAGATATTCGGTTACACCGTGCAGCCAATCGATGCTGCGGCAGGAGTATGCACCCATGAGTTTGGTCATGATTTAGGCTTACCCGATGAGTACGACACCACTAATAGTGGTGATGGTTCGCCTGTAGGTGCTTGGTCATTGATGTCTGGCGGTAGCTGGACCGGTAGTATTGCTGGTGCTCAACCAAGTGGATTTAGCCCATATGCAAAATCTTTCTTACAGCAAAAATACAAAGGTAAGTGGGTTAATGAGCAGCATATATCTCTGGCCGATTTAACCAGTAGCGGTACCGCGGTGCAACTTAACCATGCCGTCAATACCGATGCCGTAAACCAGCTATCTATAGCGCTACCCGCTGAGGCTGTTGCTTTTAAAGCACCATTAACGGGTCAATATCAGTATTATTCAGGTCAGGGTAATATGATCAATAATGCCATGTCTTTTGATGTGACCTTACCATTAGATACGCCATTAGCATTATCATTTCAAGCCCATTGGGATATAGAAGACGATTATGATTATGTGCAAGTGTTGGTTGATAGCGTTGCAATAGAAGGTAACTAC
>NZ_PJAP01000342.1:0-6359 GCF_002836795.1 Shewanella sp. 11B5
GCGGTCTTGTATTGGCTGCTTATCGTCTTATTCAACAACTCAAGGACTTGAGCACAGATTATGTTGAATCATAAACTCAATAATTATCACCATGTGGTAGCCATCGGTGGCGGACATGGGTTAGGCAGAATTCTTGCTTCATTATCTTTTTTAGGCCCAAGATTAACGGGCATTGTTGCAACTACGGATAATGGCGGTTCTACCGGTCGACTTAGGCAAGATCAGCAAACTATTGCATGGGGGGATTTACGTAATTGTCTTTCTCATCTTGCACATCGTCCATCGTTAGGTTCAATGTTATTTGATCATCGTTTTACCGGTGATAATGAACTTTCTGGGCATAATTTAGGTAATGTCGTATTACACGCACTTGATCAACTTTGTGTAAGACCACTTGAAGCGGTTAATCTAATTCGTGGCTTACTTAAAATTGAAACACAAATTATTCCGATGTCAGAGGCTTCGACTCATCTTGTAGCACTTACCCACTGTGGTAATAAAGTGTTTGGTGAACTCAATGTTGATGGCATGAAGGAAGCACCGATTGCGTTATCTTTGGAACCTGAAGTTGAGGCGACATCAGAGGCATGCGATGCATTAGCAAAAGCTGATTTGATTATTATCGGTCCGGGCAGTTTTTTAACCAGCATACTGCCACCTTTATTACTGCCACAAATTGCCAAGAGCATTCGTGACTCAAACGCACATGTCATGTTAATTGATAACTTAACGGCTGAGTACTCCCCTGCAAGCACTTTTAGTATTGAAGATAAAATTGCTTGGTTTAATCAGGTAATAGGCAAAGAAGTGATTGCTGATGTTATTCAGCATGCAGATGAAATTAAGCTGTCTTACTCCAACATTAATGGTGTTCGTTTTAATCACTTTCCTTTAGTCAGTCAACACCATCCGGGATTACATGATAAAACCGCATTAGCTGAAGCGATTAGCCAAGTTTGTGACTTACACCACACGCCAATTGATATGGCACAATACCGTCATTGCAATATGAAATAAGTTTATCGATGTTGGGTTATATCGACGCTCAAAGCGTTTAACATTCGTTATTGATTTGGTTTATAAACAGACTGCTCACTGAAGTGATTTTTGATTTGATGAACACTTGGCTATCGTTGTGATTTCTTAGGTATGAATATTGAAATGGCAAACAAAAATGGCTGCATATTGCAGCCATTTTTGTATCACAATAGTAAAACTAAATCACTTGAGCTATAGCTTTACAAACCACTGGAATATTATTTTTCGTTAAGCCTGCAACGCTAATACGACCCGAGCCGACAATATAAATTGCGAACTCATCTTTTAAACGTGCAACTTGGCTTTTGTTCAAACCAGAAAAGCTGAACATACCATTTTGACGAGAGATAAAACTGAAATCTTGTTCAACACCTTCAGCTTTTAGGCTTTGCACAAATAAACTGCGCATCTCAGCAATACGTTCTCGCATTAGTGTTAATTCTGTTTCCCATTCTTGACGCAGTGTAGCATCAGCTAAAATGGTACTAACTATTAATCCACCATGCGCCGGAGGATTGGAATAGTTTGCGCGAATAGTTTTTTTAATTTGGCTAAAGCTTTTTACTGCATCATCTTGATTTTCAGCGACGATGGTTACCGCACCAATACGTTCGTTGTATAAACCAAAGTTTTTAGAAAATGAATTTGCAATCAATAACTCTGGTACCACGGCTGCAACCGCTCGTAAACCTTGCGCATCTTCATCAATGCCGGCACCAAAACCTTGGTAAGCAAAATCAAATAATGGCAACAATGATTTTTCCAAACAAACCTTGGCAACTAATTTCCATTGTTCAATCGATAAATCAATACCCGTTGGGTTATGACAGCAGCCATGAAGTAAAACAACATCACCGGCATTCGCATTGGCTAAATCAACCAACATTGAATCGAAATCCATGTCATGTGTTTCAGCTTTGTAGTAGCGGTATTCTTTAACGGTTAATCCTGCTGTTTCAAAAATATTCTGGTGATTGGCCCAAGTAGGATTACTAACCCAAATAGTTGTTGATTTAGTATTTCGGACGAGAAACTCTGACGCTACCCGTAATGCACCCGTTCCACCGGGTGCTTGCGCTGTTACCGCTCGTTTATCCGATATAATTTGGCTATCAGCGCCAAAGAGTAATTCTTGAACCACTTGGTTGTAAGCTTGTACACCTTCAATACCGAGATAATTTTTGGTCTTTTCGGTTTCAAGTAAAATAGCTTCAGCTTTTTTTACTGAAGATAATACCGGCGTTTGCCCAGCTTCATCTTTATAAATGCCAACACCTAAGTTGACTTTGTGAGAGCGAGTATCTGCTTTGAAAGCATCTGTTAAGCCTAAGATGGGATCTGCTGGAGCAAGTGTTACTTGAGAAAAGATCATTACAACTATCCTAAGTGAGGTGAATAGACAAATTTTGCTTAGTTATACCACTCTATGTCCCTTGTGAGTAGTGAGTTTTTTGATTGTTGAGATAAAAATACAAAATTGATAAAAACAACGCAAAATATTTTAATGCTCTGGGCATTCTCATGGTCAAAATACATTTGAATAAACAGATTACTTGTACTAAGTGTGCCGAATTGGGTAACACCTAATCATTAATAATCTTTCAAAAAATGATATGTCGTTTAGTTGCACTATTCAGTGCTACGTTCATAGCTTCATTCAACTGCATTGCCGCTTACTCGTATTGAATGTTTATATCATAAACTCAGTCTTGTATAACATTGGCAACCACAGCAACGTTTATCTTTAAAGATAAACAGGCCCTAATCATCATCAATTTTTTGAACACCGTGAAAGTACTCAAATGAGACAGTTTATTGAGAGTAAACAGGATAACTCAATTTATTAATAATACAGGTGATATAAAAAATAAGTATAAAAAAAGGAACCCGAAGGTTCCTCTTTTTAAAGCGACAAACTAATTACTTAGTTAACGCTTCTTTTGCTTTCTCAACTAAAGTTGCAAAAACAACTTTGTCGAAAACAGCGATGTCAGCCAAAATCTTACGATCGATTTCAATAGACGCCTTTTTCAAGCCGTTAATGAAACGGCTGTAAGACAGACCATTTTGACGAGACGCTGCATTAATACGTGCAATCCATAACTGACGGAATTGACGTTTTTTCTGACGACGGTCACGGTAAGCATATTGACCAGCTTTAGTTACTGCCTGAACAGCAACACGGTAAGTACGGCTACGAGCGCCATAATAACCTTTAGCTAATTTTAAAACTTTCTTGTGACGAGCACGTGCGGTTACACCACGCTTAACTCTTGGCATTTTCTAAACTCCTAAATTAAGCGTATGGTAGTTGACGCGCGATTGCTGGAACGTCAGATTTAGCAACTAAACATTTAGCACGTAAGTGACGCTTACGCTTAGTGCTTTTCTTGGTCAAAATGTGACGTAAGTGTGCTTGCTTGCGCTTGAAACCATTAGCGGTTTTCTTAAAACGCTTCGCTACACCCTTGTCTGTTTTCATTTTAGGCATTTCTAAAACT
This sequence comes from Shewanella sp. 11B5, assembly GCF_002836795.1. NCBI lineage: Bacteria > Pseudomonadati > Pseudomonadota > Gammaproteobacteria > Alteromonadales > Shewanellaceae > Shewanella > Shewanella sp. 11B5. The sequence goes on from NZ_PJAP01000342.1 coordinate 3,540, forward strand.
CCGCATTGGGACGTTAATAAACGTAAGGCGAGCAAAAGCCTCAAGAGACTTTTGCTACTTTAGGGTTGCCCTACTATTTCTTTTTAGGTGCTAGCACCATAATTGCTTGTCGACCTTCCATTTTCGGGAAAGATTCAACAACCGCATACTCTTCCAAATCAGCCTTGATACGGTTCAAAAGATCCATACCTAGGTTTTGGTGTGCCATTTCGCGACCACGGAAACGCAGCGTAATTTTCGCTTTGTCCCCATCTTCTAGAAAACGAATCAGGTTGCGTAGTTTTACCTGATAGTCGTTTTCATCAGTGCCAGGACGGAATTTAATTTCCTTAACCTGGACCTGTTTCTGCTTCTTCTTTTGTTCTTTTTGAGCTTTCGCTTTATCAAAAAGGAACTTACCGTAGTCCATTATGCGACAGACAGGAGGCTCAGCATTGGGACTGATCTCTACAAGATCAACTCCGGCTTCATCTGCAACGTTCTGAGCTTCTTTTATACTTAATATACCAATTGGCTCACCATCTAAACCTGATAAACGGACTTCAGGTACACCAGTGATTTCATCATTGATTCTATTAGGGGCTGGCTGTCGCCCTGCTGTTCTTTTGATCTTTATGACCTATTCCTCCAACAATTTGAGACTACGGAGCGAAATCTGTTGACGTATCATCGCGGCGAAATCTTCTAGTTTTAACTTGCCTAAATCGATACCGTCACGTGTACGCACCGCTACTTCCTTATTTTCCATTTCTTGATCACCAACGACCAATAAATAAGGCACACGTCTTAGGGTGTGTTCGCGTATTTTAAAGCCTATTTTCTCATTCCTCAAGTCAAAAGATGCTCGAATACCCTGTTCTTTGAAGAATTTAACGATTTCTTCAACATAATCAGCTTGTTTGTCGGTAATGTTCATTACAACTACTTGCATTGGAGCAAGCCAAGTTGGGAATTTACCGGCGTATTCTTCTATCAATATACCTATGAAACGTTCTAAAGAACCTAAAATAGCACGATGGATCATTACTGGCGTCTGGCGACTGTTGTCTTCTGCGACATAAGTGGCACCCAAACGAGTCGGTAATGCATAATCGAGTTGTACTGTACCACATTGCCATGCACGATCTAAACAGTCATGCAAAGTAAATTCGATTTTTGGACCATAAAACGCGCCTTCACCCGGTAATATTTCATATTTAATATTATTATTGGCAAGAGCTTGCTTTAAAGCGTCTTCAGCTCGGTCCCACATATCGTCGTCGCCAATACGCTTTTCAGGGCGAGTTGACAGTTTAACCACGATATTATCGAAACCAAATGTAGCGTATGTGTCATATACCATTTGGATACATGCACTGACTTCTTCTTGTACTTGATCATCAGTACAGAAAACATGAGCGTCGTCTTGAGTAAAACCACGTACGCGCATTAAACCGTGAAGTGAACCAGATGGTTCGTTACGATGACAGCAACCAAACTCTGCCATACGTAATGGTAAGTCACGATAAGATTTTAACCCTTGGTTGAAAATCTGTACATGACCAGGACAGTTCATTGGCTTGATCGCGTATTCACGGTTTTCGCTATTAGTAGTGAACATGGCTTCTGCGTATTTATCCCAGTGACCAGAACGTTCCCATAACACACGATCCATCATTAGTGGGCCTTTCACTTCTTGATAAGTGTATTGACCTAGCTTTTGACGAATGAATTTCTCAAGTTCTAAAAATATGCTCCAACCATCGTTATGCCAAAACACCATTCCTGGTGCTTCTTCTTGCATATGGTACAAATCTAATTGTTTACCAATTTTACGGTGATCACGCTTAGCCGCTTCTTCTAAACGCACTAAATGAGTTTTAAGGGCTTTTTTATCGGCCCATGCTGTTCCGTATACACGTTGCAGCATTTTGTTATCAGAGTTACCGCGCCAATATGCACCAGCAACGCTCATTAACTTAAAGTTCTGACAAAAACGCATGTTTGGCACATGAGGACCACGACACATATCGATGTATTCTTCGTGGTGATAAAGCGCTGGTGTTGCGTCTTTACTGATGTTTTCATCTAAAATAGCAATTTTGTATTCTTCACCACGACCATCAAATGCATCGCGGGCCTCTTGCCAAGATACAACCTTTTTAACCACATCGTAGTTAGTTTTGGCTAATGCAAGCATACGCTTTTCTAGGGCTTCGATGTCTTCATGCGTCAGCTTATGGTCTAAGTCGATGTCGTAATAAAAACCGTTGTCGATAACCGGGCCGATTGCCATTTTGGTTTCTGGCCACATTTGCTTGATCGCGTGACCTAATAAATGCGCACAAGAATGGCGAAGGATTTCAACACCCTCTTCGTCTTTGGCCGTGATGATAGCTAATTCTGAGTCTGCAGTGATTAAGTCAGTTGCATCTTTTAATTCACCGTTTACACGGCCAGCAATACACGCTTTTGCTAAACCAGGGCCGATGTCTAATGCAACATCAAGAGTCGATACAGGATTGGCAAACTCACGTTTGCTGCCATCAGGCAATGTAATAATAGGCATGAAATTTCCTTTTCCAGTGGTGACCCACACGTAGGGCCACATGGTAATTAAGTATGTTCTTTTTGAACGAGAGCACGTTAATGAAATCAAGACAGTACAGGAGTCTTAGTTACCCAAAAACGTAAGTCTCTATTCTATGTGATAAGCGGATTATTGCGCAACCATCATGCGGTCAATAACTGCCAGAAATAGCATGTTTAAGTCAAATTAATCACGTGAGTTGACTGTATTAGTGAGTGATGATTTTAGGCGGAGACTGTATTGACAATGCT
>NZ_PJAP01000343.1:0-6357 GCF_002836795.1 Shewanella sp. 11B5
AGGATCACCACCAATAATTTCCTGTAAATGCCAGGCAATGGCTTCCCCTTCACGGTCCAAATCCGTTGCGAGATATATTTGGTCAGCAGTTTCTGCTAACGCTTTCAATTCTTTAACAACTTTTTCTTTACCAGGCAGGATTTGATACTTGGCTGCCCAGCCTTTATCTGGGTTAACACCCATACGCGCCACAAGCGCTTGTTTGTCTCTGATTAGCTTGTATTTAGCTTTTTCTTCAGGAGATAATTTCTTAACTTCTGCTGCGGTTTTAGTCACAGTTGTACCGTCAGAAGTAGACGAAGTTGGTAAGTCACGTATATGACCTACACTCGACTTCACAATGAAGTCTTTACCAAGATATTTATTAATTGTCTTGGCTTTGGCCGGCGATTCGACAATAACTAGCGATTTACCCATAGTTTTATTTGCGCCAAAAAGTCTCGAAAAAAAGAAAATTGATTCCATATATAGAGGGTTGAGACAATAGTTTCAAGTTAATCCCTCTTTTACATGGCTAGTAAGTCATTTTTTAATCAGAATTGAATCAAAAATAAAAAATGTAAAAAATAATATGCGTTTTTTAAACGTAATTTTTCACTTAATGATACTTGCGAGCACCTTCAGTGCATTTTTAGTCATTTATAAACATTTGTACAAATTAACCACACCTTGTTAACCCTTATAGCTTCAGTATACTGGGGTTAAATTAGCGTTAACTGACATGAACAATCACGTTCCTTTTTTATAAGTAACACAAATAAGTGTAACTACAATAATAATTATTCACTAAAATTCTCAAGGATCACGAATGAAGCATTTTGAAGCGAACTTTGATGGCTTGGTTGGACCAACCCATAATTATGCCGGATTATCATTTGGTAATGTGGCCTCATTTAGTAATGCGGCCCAAACCTCAAATCCTAAAGCGGCAGCGAAACAAGGTTTGCAAAAAGCCAAGTCATTAGCAGATTTAGGTATGGTACAAGGTGTATTAGCCCCACAAGAGCGCCCAGACCTTTATACATTGCGTCGAATTGGTTTTTCTGGGTCTGACACTGAGGTTTTACAAAAAGCCGCTCAGCAGGCTCCTGCGTTACTTAATGCTTGTTGCAGCGCATCAAGTATGTGGACAGCTAATGCGGCTACAGTTTCACCCAGTGCTGACACTCGTGACGGAAAAGTTCACTTCACCCCTGCTAATTTAGTTGATAAATTACATCGCAGTATTGAACCTGTCACCACGGGCAATATTTTGCAGGCAACATTTAACAATGATCGCTATTTTAAACATCATCAACATTTACCAGAACACGCAAGCTTTGGTGATGAAGGCGCCGCTAATCACACACGTTTATGTTCTGAATACGGTCATGCTGGCGTTGAGCTATTTGTTTATGGCCAAACAGCCACTAATCCTGACGCCCCTAAACCAACAAAATATCCAGCACGTCAAACTTTGGAAGCATCTCAAGCTGTAGCACGCTTACATCAACTTGAAGATGAAAGCTGCGTGTTTATGCAGCAAAACCCAAATGTAATTGACCAGGGTGTATTCCACAATGACGTCATTTCAGTGGGTAATAAAAATGTGCTGTTTTATCACGAACAAGCGTTTTTAGATACCGAAACAAAGTTTGATGAAATTCGTCGAAAAATGAACTCTGACATGTATTTTGTCAAAGTAACCACAGAGCAAGTATCCATTGATGATGCAGTTCGAAGTTACTTGTTTAATACACAAATTATTACTTTACCTTCTGGTGAAATGGCTATTATTGCGCCCACAAATTGTCAAGAAAACCCTGCAGTATTTGCTTACTTAAATGAACTCGTTACTTTAGGCACACCAATAAAACAAGTGCGTTATTACGATGTTAAGCAAAGTATGCAAAACGGTGGCGGTCCAGCGTGTTTACGCTTACGAGTCGCGATGAACGAACAAGAAGTCGCTGCAGTTAATCAAAACACATTAATGAATGACAGTTTATTTACGCGCTTAAATACTTGGGTTGATAGGCACTATCGTGACCAACTAACAGTTAACGATCTAGCCGACCCGCAATTAATTATTGAATCACGCACCGCATTAGATGAACTCACACAAATATTAAAATTAGGTAGCGTATATCAGTTCCAAAGATAGTCTGAACTGACCGAATAAATAATTGAGTAACATATTTGTAAAAGCCAACAGTATTAGCTGTTGGCTTTTTTGTTTACATTCTAAAATCGAACCAATAAAAAAGGCGCTAAATGCGCCTTTTAATCAATTTAAACTAACAAGCTAGCTACCAACATCAATTATAGAATTGTTACACCAATGGATACCACTGGAGTGACTAAACCATTTGGTGATTCTACTTCTACAAGGAAGACACCAGAGTTCGGCTCATCTTCGCCTTTAATAGTTGTTGTAAACTGACGACCACCATTGTAGTTGGTACTTGGCCATGTATATTCGCTTGAACTCACCACCGAGCCCGCTGACGTTGTAAATCTTACGATCGAACCTGCTGGCATTTGTTGATTATGCAAATCTGAAATCGTAAATGTTGCAGTTGCAGAGCCTTTACCCACAATAACCATACTGCTTGAACCAGAATGAATGCCAGTGCTATCGTCCACTACAATATCAGCGGGAGCAGTAGCATACGCAGTACTTCCAGACATCACTAATGTTAAGCTTCTGCGAACAAATAATGACTTTGAATCACTTACGCCATCAGCACATGCACTGTGCACAGGGTCAGAACAAAGCACACCATTATATTTACCGTCTTTTACATCAAATATACCATTGGAGTTAAAATCGATTAACTCTTCTAATGTGCCACCAGCTTGACCACCGGTTTGTTGCGGATTAAAGAGGCCATCTTCATTATAGTCATTATATGCATCATTTAAATCAAATGACTGACCAGTCACATCTGTCCCCGTAAGAAACGTATTTGCTTCTGATGCATCAAAACGACCATTACCATTTAAATCTGGAAAAGACTCTTCACCAATTGCAGTGGCTGTAACGGTTGCACGTCCACCGTATTTTTGGCCATAGATATTTCCATAAAGATCTAAAGTGGCATCATAAGCTAATGCAGCATTAGGATTACGATACATCTGACCGGCGCCATTCAGAATTATCTGACCTTCAGGTCTTGGTAGTTGACTCGTCCACACTACAGAACATGCACCATTAAGTGTTTGACAGGCATCTTCAATAGAACCACCCTCTGTTGTAAAAGATACCGTTGTCCCATCGGGTACAGGGTTGTTAAATGCATCAGCCATACGTGCAGTAACCGTCACTTCTGTACCGTCAACATTCCAACCTTCTGGATTTAATATCGTTGCAGCTAATGAGAAACTATCTTGATCTGGAATACCCGTAGACACAATTAGCTGGCTAGACTGACTCGATATTGTCGGAATTGCACCATTGTCTACCGTTGCAGTCACACGTAAAGAAGTCGCTACTGTACCTGTGGTTACTACCGTTTGCACAATACCACTATTATCTGTAGTAGCTTGCAGGGGATCAATTTTAACCCCACCTACAGTAGTATTTAGTGCAAATTTAACATTTTGGTTAGCTACTACATTGCCATTTTTATCCAAAACTTTAAATTTAACTACAGATGACTCAGTGCCGCCAGTCCCTAAAATACTGATGTTCTCTGGTACTGCTGATACAAACACAATACTGCCAACGTCAGCCTGAAGTATATTGATGGTACCTACTGCAGATAAACTGATGCCACCAGCATTGGCAGTCACATTAATTTGGTCTTCACCCACACAACCTTCAGCACGATACGTTGAGGTTGCGACACCATTACTTGACGATACTGGTGAGCTTATCACTGCTTGCGCAGGAATTTTAGTAGCACAAGTAGATGAAAAATTTACGTCCACAGGTTGTGTAAAAGCATTACCTAAATCATCTTGAATAGACACGGTTACAGTCGCTGTTCCACCCGCGGATAAATCAGTAGCACTAATAGCTGCGACACCTTCAACAAATGGTGTACCACTGCCCATCACAACGTTGGTAGCTCCGACAACAACAATAGTTGAACCAGTTTCATTGGTTGATAATGTCGCTGTTGCTTCACCGGCACCTAGCGAGCTGCCTGCATAAATATCAACGGTAGCTTTACCTTGTGCATTAGTTACTGCAGTTTTAACGGGTAAATCACCGATAGGGCTTTCAAATGTAACAATAGAGGACCTAGTAATACCTGTAACTGTTGCAGTTAATTTACCTGGTGATAAAGTGCTAATCGATTGAATAGCGTTTCCAGCGGCATCAGTTAACACCAATGACACTTGAGCACCACCGCCTGCAACACCGCCATCACCCGTCATAGTAACAAATAATGATGCACTTTCACCTGACGTGGTAGTCGCGGTTACTGTTGCTCCAGTATTAATTTCTGCGGTATTGAGTTGGATAGTAGCAACACCGCTTGAATTGGTGACAACTTCACCGGTACTTGGTGAAAATGTACCGTAATCATCATTATTAAGCGTAAATGAAACAAGCGTGCTGACAGCTGCACCCGTTGAGTCTTTCACTGTTGCAGTAATAACTGCAGGTTCAGCAACAGAAACTTGATCGTTGTCGATACTTAATGAAATAGATATGGTTGGGTCTGGTGTAGTCCCACCTCCGGTTCCATCATCGGTTATACTGCCACCGCCGCCACATGCGACGAGAAAAAAAGAACATAAAAGCGCGAAATAAACTTTATATGCTGACCTCATTGTCAGGCTCCCTGTTACATTAAAATAAACTTAAGAATTATTATAGTTACTTATACATTAACAATACGCAAACATCTTATAACTTTAGCATAACTCTACTATTTTCTTCGCTATTTATTGGCGAAAACTTTCACTTTTAGGCCATTTCCTAAGTTGTCGATTCCTGCTAGTCTTTAGCGCATTCAATAAAGACATAAAATAATATGATGAGAAGGAACACTCTGTGAGTAAACAACGCAAGCTCGGGCTCACGAGCAAAATTTTAATTGGTATGGCTGCAGGCATAATTTTAGGCCTGTTGTTAAGGAATGTGTTCCCAGACAGTCTATTCATTAAAGAATATATTACTGAAGGTTTCCTTCATGTCATCGGTACTATCTTTATTTCAAGCTTAAAAATGCTCGTTGTACCATTGGTGTTCATTTCACTGGTGTGCGGCACAAGCTCGTTAAGTGACCCGTCTAAATTAGGTCGCCTAGGGGGTAAAACGATTGCTTTCTATTTATTTACCACTGCAATAGCACTCACTATTGCGATTTTAGCTGCAGTACTTATCCACCCGGGTAATGCAAGTCTGGCAGGTAATGCTTTAGAATATACCGTTAAAGATGCACCAAGTTTGTCCGAGGTTCTTATTAATATAGTACCGACAAATCCGATGCAAGCCATGAGTGAAGGCAATATGCTGCAGATCATTATTTTTGCGGTAATTTTTGGATTTGCCATTTCTCATATTGGTGAACGAGGTACTCGTGTTGCCTCATTCTTTAATGATTTGAATGATGTGATCATGCGAGTGGTGACGTTAATTATGCAACTGGCACCTTATGGTGTGTTCGCATTAATGGCTAAGCTGAGTTTAACGTTGGGATTAGAAACATTTGGTAGTGTCGTCAAATACTTCTTCCTCGTGGTTGCCGTTTTATTTATCCAAGGCTTAGTGGTTTACCCGACTTTATTAAAAATGTTCTCGGGTCTCAGCCCATTAATGTTTTTACGTAAAATCCGCGACGTACAGCTGTTTGCTTTTAGTACCGCAAGTTCTAATGCAACATTGCCAGTTACCATTGAAACGGCTGAACACAGAATGGGCGTTGACAACAAAATAGCCTCATTCACCTTACCACTCGGTGCCACACTCAACATGGATGGCACCGCCATTATGCAGGGTGTTGCTACGGTATTTATTGCTCAAGTATTTGGTATTGAACTGAGCATCATGGATTACGCTACTGTTGTGGTAACGGCCACGCTGGCATCTATCGGTACTGCGGGTGTGCCTGGTGTAGGCCTTATTATGCTGGCAATGGTATTAAACCAAGTAGGTTTACCCGTTGAAGGTATTGCCTTGATTATTGGTGTAGACAGAATGCTAGACATGATCCGCACAGCGGTGAACGTCACTGGTGATGCGGTAGCTACGGTGATCATTGCCAAATCTGAAGGCGAATTTAATGAAGAAGTATTCAACGATTCACAAGCAGGTAAAGCCGCCAAAAGTTTTGAAGAGCAAGTGCTTAATGCCAAAAAATAATAATTAAGCTTAACCTATATAAAAAAGCGCTAATTTAGCGCTTTTTTATTATCTTTTTG
>NZ_PJAP01000344.1:0-6355 GCF_002836795.1 Shewanella sp. 11B5
CACTGCCATGATGCGGCAAATACGCAGCATTTTTAGATTATGATATTTTAGCTGTAATACTTTCTCAGTAAACATCAATGAAAACCCCAGTGTTAATGGGATGATTATGATGAAAATATACTGCTGTATGATGGGCCATTGAGGCCATAAATAGCGAAATGATACGCCATGTATTGTCGCCGTGAGTAATGTAAGTCCTAATACATAGCCGCTGTAATAACTGTAACTATAAGATGCTGACGCAAGGGCAATAAATAAACTGAACAAGCAAATAGCGAGTAATAAGCCTATTTGCATACCACTAAACAAGTTCTTGGTTTCGGTTAGCCGTGTTAGGTCGTTTGATGACCACAACACTAATGGCAAACTGATACTACCTTTACTGTCTATTTTCAGATAAAAAGTATGAGTATCACCAGGTTCAAAATTGACTGGATATAAAAAGATATTGCTTTCTAATGGTCGTTGCTTAAATGGCAAGGAGTCGCCCATGACTTCAGTACTGACCAGCTCCCCATTGATCAGGTGGTATATTTTAACACTGTCGAGTAATGGATTATCTAAGGCAATAATGCGTGATAGATGGTCGTTGGGATTAAATATAGTAAAACTCACCCAATAGTTTTTAATGCCTATTTTGTATGGTTGATTGGTATCGATTTTTTTCCAGCTGTTTTCTGACCGTTGTAATAATGTGGTTAGGTTTTCAATATCATTACTTTGATTGGCATAAACCCAGTCTTGTAACTCAATTTTTGTTATGGAATCTGATGTAAGTCTAAGCGGTACCCCAGAGAGTGTATTAGCCCAACAGTTTTGGCTAATCAACAGCAAAAATAATCCAATTAACACTCTAAAGTGATATTTACATTGCTGTTGTAACTGATGAGTTATGAGGGGCATCATCAGTTATTATTCACGTTTAGATGAACTGGCAGTTGGAAAAAATCACAACTGTTTTTATAACATTCTTGCGCCAATGTTTGCGGTGATTGTTGGCGTAAATTAGCCATATACTCGACAATATAAGGTAAGTATTGGGGTAAGTTTCTACTCGACTTAGGTTTAGGCCGCATACTACGAGGTAATAAGTAAGGACTATCGGTTTCTGCCATAATGCGATTACTAGGAATCAACGGCACTAATTGAGCGAGCTCTTGTCCTCGGCGTTCATCACAAATCCAACCTGTAATGCCAATGTATAAATCAGCCGCTAAGCATTCAAATAACTCATCTTTACTGCCAGTAAAACAGTGCAATAAAGCATTAGGGAGTTGAGCTCTGTACTCATTTACAATGGCGATAAAATCACTATGTGCTTCACGACAATGCATCAGTACAGGCATATTGAGTTCGCAAGCCAGCTCTAATTGCGCTGCAAATGCCTTTCTTTGTGCAAGACGAGGTGAAAAGTCGCGATTGTAGTCAAGTCCACACTCACCAATAGCAACCACTGTTTCTTGTGTGGCAAGCTGAGTTAAACGTGCTTTGCTGTGTTGATCCCAAGACGATGCATGATGCGGGTGAACACCTGTAGTGCAGTAGAGTTGTTGCGGGTATTGTTGGCAGAGAGATATTGAGTCGGAGCTTTCATCGAGATCGCTGCCAATAATAATTAACGGCGAAACATGATGTTTCGCCGCGTCATTGATAATAGTGTCAATATCGTGCTTAAGCCTGTCGCTAAGCAGATTGACTGCAATGTCGATGTATTGAGTCATGTAATAAAAGTGCTGTAGTTACTTTAATCGTCTAACTCGGACAGTAGCATTGCGTTCATCGCTACCCAATAAAAATGAATTCAATGCACCCGTTTCAATAAAGATGCGTTGACCTTTTTTGATTTTATAATTCTTTGAATTACTTTGCTTCCATACTTGGCCATTGCTGAGTGTTATCACAAATGCGCCTAATGCATCTTTCTTGACGCTAATGACTTCAGAATAAATCTTATCGACTTCATCTTCTATTACTTTCTTTTGTAGACCAAAATCATCAACGCTGAGCACTTGAGGGCTTGCTGCAGCTATAGGTGCCACAACTTTTGGTGTAGCTGGCGGCCTTGGAGCTTCTGATGGAGCTACCTTAGTTGTATTTGTCGTCGTCATTATATGAGCACTGGGTTTAGCATTAGCTGCTAATTCGTCATAACAAGTTAATCGCACGGTTTTGTCCGTTTTAGCGGCACATATAGACAGTTGCTGACCAAGATTAGTATTGGCATGTGCATTAGCCGACATCAATATGATCCCGACGGCAATTAAACTTAAACGCATTGATTCTTCCTTATTATTTTAGTCAGTAGAGCCTTTCTTTATCGCTTAATTCTCAGCTTGTTCGTTTTCTGGCTCATCTTCTTTTTTGCTGTAGAAACGTGCGGCGATTAGTCCACCTTCAAACAATAACAGCATTGGTACGGCTAGCATAGTCTGCGAGATAATATCGGGCGGCGTGAGTACCATGCCAACAACAAAAGCTCCTACTACAATATAAGGACGTTTTTGGCGTAACTCATCGGGTGTGGTAACACCAGCCCAGCATAACAAAACCACTGCTACAGGTATTTCAAAAGCTAAACCAAAGGCAAAAAACAGTTTTAAAATAAAACTCAAATAGCTGCTGATATCAGTAGCAACTTGCACGCCATCTGGAACTACACTAGTGAAAAAACCAAATACAACGGGGAAAACAATATAGTAGGCAAAGGCTATTCCAAGATAAAACAACAGGGTGCTGCTGGCTAACAAGGGAACAACTAAGCGTTTTTCATGTTTGTATAATCCAGGGGCGACAAAAGACCATACTTGATAGAGTACATAGGGAATGGCGATGAAGAATGCTAGCACGAGTGTTAATTTAAAGGGTGCAAAAAAAGGTGCGGCAACGTCGGTTGCAATCATGCTGCCTGTTTCTGGAAGCGAACGCATTAGTGGTAGAGCTATGTAGTGATAAATATCGTTAGCCCAATACACAATAGTAATGAATACCAATAACACGCTGCCAATGGCTCTAAGCAATTTGTTACGTAATTCAAGCAAATGGCTAATAAGCGGTTGCTGCTGCGACATGGATTATCCGTTTTATTTAGGGGTTGAACTGTTTTCGCTAGTCGCTTCAGATGACTTAGCTTCTACGACTGAAGGAGACTCGTCAGGTGATGCTTTTGGCGCTACAGGTGATGTGTCTTCAACTTTATAAGGGCGATTCACTGACTCAGCGGCTTTTTTCAGCTGATCAATCGACTCTTGTAGCTCTGGCGACAAATTGGCTAAACCTTTGCTTTCAGCTTTTTTTAAATCAGCATGTAACTGATCAATTTTAAGCTCTTGCTCAAGTTCATCTTTGACAGAGTTAGCCATGCGCTTAAGCGCGCGGATCCAACCTGTTAACGAACGTACTGCAACCGGTAGTCTTTCGGGGCCTAGTACGACTAGCCCCAAAATACCGATCAGCAGCAGCTCCATAAAGCCGATACCGTCAAACATAATAAATTACGCCTGTTTATCTTTAGATTCTGTTTCAGGTTGCTTTTCTGCAGCCTGTTGCGAAGTCGCTGCAGTTTGGTCTTTTTCTTTGTCATCTAAAGATTTATTTTCATCTTCTGGAGTCATGGCGTTTTTAAAGCCTTTTACTGCTCCACCTAAATCACCGCCCAAAGAACGCAATTTTTTAGTCCCAAATAATAGAATGACAATTAACGCTACGATTAGAAGCTGCCAAATACTGATGCCGCCCATGAAGATTTTCCTCTTTAAAGTAAAATGGTTTTTGTAGAAAAGTTATTTCAAAATCCATAATAACACTCAATTCTTTAAGTATTATGAACCTCTAATAAATTAGTGCTAGCTAAAATTTACGATTCTTTGGCCTAGATCTCCATCCTATCGCCCAAATCAATATACCTGCACCGATACAGGTATATGCAGGCCATAGTGTAACTATTTGAGTAAATAAAATTGTGCCACAGATCAATAATACAGCCGATGTGATAAGTAGATAATTACTCTTGTGCGATTTCTGTTGGTAGCGCAAGTACTTATCTAACATTTGCTGTTGAGTGCCGAGTAATTTACGACCTAGTTTTAAATTGTCGTAAATCAATTCAGGAAACTCAGGGAGTTTATCTGCCCAAAACGGCGCATTTGATTTTACTTTGTTGAACATGGCTTTAGGGCCGACTTGTTCTGACATCCAATTTTCTAGGAAGGGTTTGGCTGTTTGCCATAAATCTAGTTGCGGATATAACTGGCGGCCTAAACCTTCAATATACAGTAAGGTTTTTTCGAGTAGCACCAGTTGTGGCTGCACCACAATATCAAAATGACGTGCGGTTCTAAACAGCTCCAACAGTACATGACCGAATGAAATTTCATCTAATGGTTTATTAAACATGGGTTCGCAAACTACTTTTACCGCTTGTTCAAACGCAATAATATCAGTGTGTTCCGATACCCAACCTGACTCAATATACAGCTGGGCGATACGGTGATAATCGCGATTAAAAAAGGCTAAAAAGTTTTCTGCAAGGTATCGTTTATCCACTTCGGTTAACGTGCCCATAATGCCGCAGTCTAGACCGATATAAAATGGGTCGTCTGGATGTTCACGACTGATAAAAATGTTGCCAGGATGCATATCTGCGTGGAAAAAATTGTCTCGAAACACTTGGGTGAAAAACAATTCTACACCGCGTTCAGCAAGCAGTTTAAAGTTGGTACCTTGAGCCCGTAACGCTTCGGTGTCAGATACTGGAATACCGTAAATGCGTTCCATGACCATAAGGCGTTGATAACTGTGTTCTTCGTAAACAAAAGGCACATACAGCGAATTGGAACCCAGAAAATTATTGCGCAGCTTTATGGCGTTGAGCGCTTCGAGCTTTAAGTTTAGCTCGCCTAGAATGGTGGTGCGGTAATCTTCAATCACTTCTGCTGGGCGTAAACGATTACCGTCACCTAATAAGGTTTCGAGTAAGTTAGCCGTTTGAGTCATTAACTGTAAGTCAGCTAATATCTGCTGCTCAACATTAGGCCGCAGCACTTTAAGTACCACCGCTTTACCGTTAGATTTTAAGGTAGCTGTGTGCACTTGTGATATGGATGCCGAGGCAAGTGGTGTATCGTTAAAATCGTCGAAATAGGTTGCGATAGGAGCACCAAGCTCAGCTTCGATGGCTTCTCGTGCTAAAGCGGAATCAAACGGAGGTACTCTGTCTTGCAACATGGCCAACTGATAGGCCCATTCGTCGTCAAGTAAATCACGGCGAGTCGACAACATTTGCCCTAGTTTGATGTATACAGGCCCTAAATCTTGCATCGCTAATTTTAAGCGTTCTGCTGGCGATTTAGTTTTATGTTTATTACGGACCCAAAATAAACTGTTGCGCACAATGGCGAAATACCAAGGCTTTTTGTGTTTAGGTATTAAGTCATCTAAGCCAAAATGCAGAATGGTTTTAATGACATGGTAACCACGCCTGATACTTGCAGTTGTCATTGCGTTATTTGATCTCTTAATTGGGCTATCTTGGCTTCGATACGTTCGGTTTGACTGACTAGTTCGTCCAGATTATCACGAAAGTGTAGCCATTCAATTTTATGCGGTGCCAAGCGATATTCTTCAGTTGTTAACTGGCTGATGTGTGAGCGAGTTTTTTGTAAAACCAGCTTGATATCATGGTTAAATTGTTTTGCTGTAGCAACGAGTTTATGCGTCGGAGCATCACCAATATAACGTGATAATGGTTCAGCAAAATCAACGTGAATATTCTGTAAATAATGGCTTAACGATTGCAGTAATTGAATATCGCCTTCCAAACTGAGTTTATCTTGTTTGATAAGCTCAGTTAAATTAGCGCCTTCAGTCAGCTGATATAATGTTGATGCATCAGCTCGTACGGTTACAGCAACATCACCTTCGTAATGGCTCAGCACTTGAATTTGTTTGGCAAACACCAAATAAATGGGCCAATTTAACTGACTCAATTGAATACAAAATACTTTGCCGTGCAATGACTTTTGGCGAGCATAGTCACTTTTAGCCTGTGCTGGCAGTTGGTTAAAAGCGGTTTCAATGGCTGCACAAGTTAACAAAGCAAAGTGATTAGGGGTCATTAGAACTTATAACCTCTATGCAATGCGACAACGCCGTCTGTCATGTTGGTGTAGTCGACTTGTTCAAAACCTGCATCGACCATCATTTGTTTAAGGGTTTCTTGATCAGGATGCATCCGAATTGATTCGGCAAGGTATTCGTAGCTGTCAGCATCTTTAGTGATTAATGCGCCCATTTTAGGTAACACCTTAAAGCTATACATGTCGTAAACTTTACGCATTAATTCATGTTTAGGTGTTGA
>NZ_PJAP01000345.1:0-6342 GCF_002836795.1 Shewanella sp. 11B5
AGTCAGGTACAGAAGAGCGTGTTCATCATTATATGCGCGGTGTTTGTTCAACCTTCTTTATGAAAGAAGCAATGGAATGGGCAAAAGATAACGGTGGTATTACCGGTGAAAATGTGAAAAAAGGCATGTACGTGCATAAAAACTGGGTGCCAAAAGGGTTAGAGGGCGTGTGTTTAGCGGCTAATTGGAGTAATGAAGACCATCGTGGAATTAACCAGGTCAATATCTATAAGGGTAACTATAACGGCGGTGATGTCGTCGTAGAGAAGGTATCGCAAGTTACGCTAGAGCGTCGAGACGATTGGTTAGGTTTTTAATTAACACTTAATTCAATAACGTTTAGGTTGCTGGGAGCACAGCATAGTGTGTGTTTCTCAGTAACCATCTTAATAGCCAAATAGCATCGACGGAGTAGATATGCCACAAATTGCAACAAAAATACAACCCACATCATCTATATTAACGGTGAATAATATTGAAGTGGTTTACGATGACGTTATTCAGGTATTACGCGGTGTAAGCTTAGATGTGCCAGATGGCGAAGTTGTTACCTTACTAGGCCCTAATGGTGCTGGGAAATCAACGACGCTTAAAGCTATTTCAGGTTTGTTAAAAACCGAAAATGGTGAGGTAACGAAAGGTGATATTACTTTTATGGGCGAGCGTATTGACAGTAAAAATGCTGAAGATGTTGTTGCTAGTGGCTTATTTCAGGTGATGGAAGGGCGCCGCATTATTGAGGATATGTCATCAATAGAGAATTTAAAGCTGGGTGCTTTTACCCGTAAAGATTCTCGAATAAATCAAGATATTGAAATGGTATTCCACTATTTCCCTCGCTTGAAAGAACGAACTGGATTAGCGGGTTATTTATCCGGTGGTGAGCAGCAAATGCTTGCAATAGGTCGTGCATTAATGGCGCGTCCAAAGATGATTTGTTTAGATGAACCATCAATGGGTCTATCCCCACTATTAGTCAAAGAAGTTTTCGGTATTATTAAAAAAATTAACCAAGACCAAGGGATCACCATGTTGTTGGTCGAGCAAAATGCCAATTACGCTCTACGTGCAGCAAATTATGGTTATATCATGGAATCAGGAAAAATTGTGCTTGATGGTACGCAAGAACAACTCATGAGTAATGAAGATGTTAAAGAGTTTTATCTCGGCGGCGGTAATGAAGAACGCAAGAGTTTTAAAGGCTTGAAATCTTATAAACGCCGCAAGCGTTGGTTATAACTATTATTGACTAATTAGTTTGTGACGTTAATTAAGTACTCATTTAGAAAAACTCAAATTAAATGAAAAATCACAAATATAGGCTAACAATGAACAGCTATTTTAATAAAAATGCGTGCCAAGATGCAGATGCTCGAGAGCATTCACTATTCACTAAACTGCCTGATTTTCTTAACTTTGCTAAACATGAATGTTTACACTATCAGCAGACACTGAACAATATTGATGTTGATAAAATTGATAGTAGAGCGCTATTAGCTAAATTACCTATTACGCGAAAATCAGATTTGATTAATCTGCAAAAGCTGAATCCTCCGCTGGCAGGATTAAATGCTGCAAGCGCAAAATTTCATCGAATTTTTCAATCGCCAGGGCCTATTTATGATCCTGAACATTGTACTGATGACTGGTGGCGACTCGGGCAAGCTTTCCATGCTGCAGGGTTTAAGCAAGGTGATATTGTTCAAAACTGTCTTTCTTATCATTTAACACCTGGCGGGTTTATTTTAGATTCAGGAGCGCGAGCCTGTGGCTGTGTGGTTATACCGGCAGGGCCAGGACAAACAGAACAACAGCTCGATATAATCGAGGATTTAAAGCCTAATGGTTATTGTGGTACACCTTCATTTTTGAAAATTTTATTGGATAAAGCAACTGCTGATAATCGTGATGTGAGTAGTTTACAAAAAGCATTGGTTACAGGTGAGGCATTACCTACAGCACTTAGACGCGAGTTTGACGCTGCAGGAATTAGTACCTTACAAGCTTATGCTTCTGCAGATGTTGGCTTAATTGGTTATGAAACTATAGCCGACGATGGCTTTATTATTAGCGAGGATGTCATTGTTGAGATTGTGCGTCCAGGTAGCCTATTACCGGTTGCTGATGGCGAAATAGGCGAGGTTGTGATCACAAGTTTTAATCGAGATTATCCCTTAATTCGTTTTGCGACAGGAGACTTATCTGCAATCAAGGCAGGTGAAAGCGCTTGTGGTAGAACCAATATGCGAATAAAGGGATGGTTGGGACGTGCAGACCAAACCACTAAAGTTAAAGGTATGTTTGTTCATCCTGAACAAGTTGAGAAAGTCTGTCAAAGTGATGCCTGTATTATAAAAGCGCGTTTAGTCGTGAGTCAGGTTAATCATCAAGATAAGATGCACCTAGTTTGTGAAGTCATTGAATCAGCCCTTCGTGATGGTAATGAACAGGTACTGAAAGATAAAATTACCCAAACATTAAAGACAGTAACCAAATTAACAGGCTCAGTAGAATTAGTACCCCTTAATAGCTTACCTGATGATGGTAAGGTGATTGATGAACAAAGGGATTTTGATTAACCGTTATTCGCAGTTTTTAATCATTCAAAAATCATAATGTAATTCCAAAGGGCATTACATTAGGGTCTGTCAATCTTTCAAGGTTGTTTTTGCAGCGAGTTGTTGTTCATTACTTAAACATGATCTACAAGGTAGAGGCTTTGTAGTGTAGTTATTCTACAATAGAAGCCGATAACCCAGTAGAAATGAACAACAAACGCTGGCCAAAGGGTTCGGCTAAAAACGATTTACTCTTTGTTGAGCGAATTTTACTTAGATTGCTAGGCAGCAATCCACTCGCCTCGATTAAAACGTTTTTATCTCGAACAAAATTTAACCCGCAAAGATCAACAGACCCTAGCCTTCAGCCCTCACAATACCCATCTTCAACGCGTGTAAGAGTCACTATCTGATCTGAAAAATTACTATGCCAAATGGAGTCAAGTGAAAAATTTGTTCCCAGTGCAGCTAAAGGTAGTACAACAACACATAGGCTGATAGCAACCCAGCGATCCAAAGCACAGTAGTGCCCACGGGCCAAGAGCGCGCGAACACGCCGCGCTCTTGGCTATCTGCTGTATGCGGTTGGCCTAGATAACGCACTGCCATACGTTGTAAGAATTTCTGCAAGCGGTTTCGTTGTTGCGTAACCATGTCACCTAGTGAGCTAAGTGCTCGTTCGATCAACTTAACCAATGAAAAGGCCGCACGTCGCCAAAGCCAATCTGTGTCGAGGCTAATCGTCATGGTACGTTTCATTAGTGGCAATAATACGAAGAAAGCCAATCCTGAAAATAGCAGCAACTGCAGGTAGAACAGCACTTTACCAATAGAGTACGGTTGGTAGTCAACAGGGTAGGGTAATAGGGCATAAAGCGTTTCTGGGAATACACCCAGTAAAATGCACATGCTAGCAAAAATGATCATCGCCAACCCCATATTCCATGGCGCATCTTTTGGCCTTAAACCTGAGTCTTTTTGGAAAAACACAAACCATGGGAATTTGATGCCAGCATGAAGAAATACACCGGCCGATGCGGCGGTTAACGCCATGTAAACCCAAACTAAATCCCCATCGACAGCGGCCTGGGAAATCATGCTCTTTGTGGTAAAACCTGACGTCAGTGGAAAACCTGAAATTGCTAGCGCGCCAATAATACCGCAGACGCAGGTAAGTGGCATGGTGCGAAATAGACCACCCAGCTCCATACATTTATTTTTCCCAGTGCGGTATATAACAACCCCAGCACTCATAAACAGTAGCGCTTTATATATAATATGTGCAAAAGCATGAGCCGTAGCCCCATTAAGTGCCATTTCGGTACCAATACCTACGGCAACAACCATAAAACCGACTTGGTTAACCACGGAGTAGGAAAGGATACGTCGCACATCATTTTCCAATAATGCGAAAATAATACCGTACATAACCATAAACAGACCTATGCCAATCAGCACAGGTTCGCCTGGGAATAATAATATCAGTGCCAATACAGCTGTTTTAGTTGTAAATGCCGACAGAAATACTGAACCAGTGGGTGTGGTTTCTGGGTATGCATCGGCTAGCCAAGCTGACACGGGTGGTGCCGCGGCGTTTATCAATATGCCAATAAGTATCATCCATGTACTGAAATCTGTTGCCAGCATAGGTTGGATTTGGATAGAACCAGTCCCAAGTACGACACCTACAATTCCAACTTTAAGTATTACGCCACCGAGAAAATGCATGATGGCATAACGTATTCCAGCAGCGCGTGAACTGGGCGTACCACCACACCAAACCACAATAGTAGAGAATATCGCCATTAGTTCCCAGTAGACGAACATGGTAATAAGATCGCCGGCAAAACAGACTCCTATAGCACCTGCAGCGTATGTAAAGGCTGCGGCAAGTTCATACCAACGTGCTATACGAAAAGAAAAGAGACCTCCAACAAAGACCATTATTGTAAAAATAGTCGCAAACAATCGCCTTAGCGGACTACCTTCGACAGGTTCAATGTTGTACGAAAGAAATTTTACCGTACTCTGGACTCCGTCAGGGATCTGCCATATGGCCAACAGGGTAATAATTGGGGCGATTAATATAACTGCTGTTCGTGCGTGCCCTTTAACAAAACATATCAGTACAGCAGCAATTAGCAGGATAAATGCTGGAGAGAAAAATTCAAACCCCATTGCTATTCTCCTTTACCTTGTCATGACTAGGTTCTGAGGTTTTTATTTGCTCTGGTTCATCATAATAATCCAGTGGACGTTTTAGAAACAGACCTAATAATTTCGCTATTAATACCATCACCAAGCAACTGACAAATCCGTAAACGGCACCGAACCCAAACCAGGCATCAAAGCCGAAATAACCCTTAACGTATATTACTGTCTGCGCAAGAACCACCAAGGTCAGTACAACACTGAAACCAATCCAGAGCTTACGAATAGTTGACGGCCGTACTAACCAGTGTAATTGTTTTTCGTCATTCATTTTAACTGAGCCCCTTAACTACTTGGCTTGCCAATTCAATTACTGGACCGTTAAACAAAAAGAAAGCGAGTGTCAGTATGGCGGTCAGAGTCAATGCCAACACAGCTAAAAACGGTGCTTCGCCGTGTTCCTTGTCACCTTCTTTTTCGTGCTCAAACCAAACTATGTATAAAATAGGCAAAAAGTAAGCTGCATTAAGAAGGGTACTGACAATTATGGTGAATACTGCCACTAGATTGTTAGCTTCGAAAGCGCCGGCCAAAATGTACCATTTGGAGACGAACCCCGCAGTGGGAGGGACACCAATCATACTTAATGCACCAATTGTAAACGCCGCCATTGTCCATGGCATACGTCTACCAATACCACGTAATTGATGAATTTCGGTCTTTTTAGAGGCAACATAAATTGCGCCAGCAGCAAAGAACAATGTGATCTTACCAAAAGCATGAGCGACCATATGTAAGGCGGCGCCAACCTCTGCGAGTGGTTTAAGAATGGCTGTGGCCATGACTACATAAGATAACTGGGCAATAGTGGAGTAGGCTAGCAGGCGTTTGATGTTGGTTTGGCGCATTGCAACAAGACTAGCAACAATGATGGTAAATACCGCAACATATAAAAGCCATTCTGAGCTGGGTGATTCAAATAGATATTCAATCCCAAATATATAAATGATTATCTTAGTGATAGCAAAAACACCGGATTTAACTACCGCAACGGCATGTAGTAAGGCACTCACTGGGGTGGGGGCTACCATAGCCGCGGGTAGCCATTTATGCATCGGCATGACAGCCGCTTTACCGATACCAAATACAAATAGTGCCAGAAGCAACCCTATTTCTGGGTCATTCAACTTACCAGCGAGGATCCCGCCGGTAGTAAAATCACCTGTACCTGCCACTGTATAAGTCCAGATGATAGCAGGAAGGAACAAACCAATAGATGTACTCAGTAAAACACCCAGATAAATCCTTGCCGAACGTATCGTCGCTGCATCGCCTTTATGTGCTACTAGGGGGTATGTCGAGAGTGTTAATAATTCGTAGCATAAAAATAGAGTGAATAGATTGCCAGCGAAAGCAACACCAACAGTGGCTGAAAGAGCTAACGCGAAGCATACAAAAAATCGAGTTTGGTTTTTCTCTTTATTACCGCGCATGTAGCCAACGGAATATATCGAGTTGATAAGCCAAAGCCCAGATGCTAATGCCGCAAATAGCATGCCCAGAGGTTCAACAGTAAATGCAATACTTAGCCCTGGCATCACCTCGCTTACTTCTATTGAGGGTCTTCCGCCTT
>NZ_PJAP01000276.1:0-12583 GCF_002836795.1 Shewanella sp. 11B5
GATAAGAAAGCCCCATTAGATGTGCAATATGGTATTTCGCATCCAGTTAACCTGGTTGCTGGCGGGCTCCTTCACGATGCATGGGGCTGTGACACAGCAGAGGTTAACTCTGTTCATACTCAAGGCGTGGAGCGTCTAGGTGAGGGGTTACAGCCAGAAGCATTCGCTCCAGACGGATTAGTAGAAGCATTTTCTGTTAAAAATGCTAAAAATTTTGCATTAGGAGTCCAATGGCATCCAGAATGGAAAGTAACCGAAAATGCATTCTACACTGCAATTTTCGAAGCATTCGGACAAGCCTGTAGACAACATGCGGCAACACAAGTGAGATAAAAATGGATAAGTTAATCGCTTTTTTAAAAGACAAAAAAATTACCGAAGTAGAATGTGTTATCAGTGATATGACTGGTATCGCACGTGGCAAAATTGCTCCAGTAGATAAGTTTGTATCAGAAAAAGGCATGCGTTTACCTGAGAGCGTGCTATTGCAAACAGTCACTGGAGATTTCATTGATGATGAGGTTTATTATCAACTTCTCGATGATGCCGATATCGATTTTGTCTGTGTTCCAGACGAAAATGCCGTGTTTATGTTGCCATGGACTGTTGAAGCTACCGCGCAGGTTATTCACGATTGTTATGATCGTATGGGCAATCCAATAGAATTGTCACCGCGTAATGTGTTGAAGAAAGTACTTAAGCTTTATGAAGATAAAGGTTGGGAACCCGTTATTGCGCCAGAAATGGAATTTTATCTGACTAAACGTTCTGACGATCATGATTTACCGCTTAAACCACCTATTGGTCGCTCTGGTCGTCCTGAAGCTGGCCGTCAGTCTTTCTCTATCGATGCTGCTAACGAATACGATCCTCTGTTTGAAGACATGTATGACTGGTGTGAAATCCAAGGGTTAGATATTGATACCTTGATCCATGAAGATGGTCCTGCACAAATGGAGATTAACTTCAGCCATGGTAATGCATTGTCATTAGCCGATCAGGTGTTCATTTTTAAACGCACATTGAAAGAGGCCGCATTAAAGCATGATGTATGCGCCACCTTTATGGCTAAGCCCGTTACTGATGAACCTGGCAGTGCGATGCACATTCACCAGAGCGTACTGGATATTAAAACCGGTAAAAACATTTTCACTAAAGATGATGGTACTCAAAGTAAATTATTCCTCAGCTATATTGCTGGCTTACAACAGTACATTCCTGAATTGCTACCGTTAATGGCGCCAAGCGCTAACTCTTTCCGTCGCTTTTTACCGGGGACTTCTGCACCTGTAAACTTGGAATGGGGCGTGGAAAACCGTACTTGTGGCTTACGTATTCCTGAATCATCACCACAAAATCGTCGTATCGAAAACCGTATTCCGGGGGCCGACGCTAACTGTTACCTCGCAATCGCGGCCAGTTTGTTATGTGGTTATATCGGTATGGTTGACGACTTAAAACCTTCTACACCTGTGACCGGTAAGTCGAACGAAAGCCGTACTAATAACGAAAACTGCTTACCGTTGACCTTAGAAGAAGCCTTAGTGGCGATGCAAAGCAGCGATGCTTGTATTGAGTATTTAGGTCAATCTTTTACCACTGGTTTTGTGGCGGTAAAACAAGCTGAACTTGAAAACTTTAGACGCGTTGTGAGTTCGTGGGAACGTGAGTTCTTATTACTAACGGTGTAATGATGGTTGGGCGCGTTGGCCTACATTATTAATGTATGTGGATAACAACAGATAGCAAATACCAACGGATTTGCTATCTGTTTGAAAGGATACCTGTATGACAAACCCATTATCGACAGATGCGATGAGCCAGCAGCACAAGCTTGAGCGTCTACAAGCTGCAGACAAACAGCATTTTATTCACCCATTTACCGATTCAAAGGGGTTAGCCGTAAAGGGCACGCGGGTGATAGAACGGGCTGAGGGAGTGTATCTGTGGGATGTAATGGGTCATAAACTGCTAGATGGCATGGCAGGCTTATGGTGTGTCAACGTGGGCTATGGTCGGCAGTCAATTGTGGATGCTGTCAGCAAGCAAATGCAAAAACTGCCTTTTTATAATAGTTTTTTCCAATGTTCTCATCCTCCAGCGATTGAATTAGCGCAAAAAATTGCTTCCCTTGCCCCTGCGCACATGAACAATGTGTTTTTTACTGGGTCTGGCTCTGAGTCAAACGACACCAACTTACGCATGGTACGACGTTACTGGGATTTAAAAGGCAAACCAAGCAAGAAAACCATTATTAGTCGGGTTAATGCTTATCATGGTTCTACTGTCGCGGGTGCCAGTTTAGGTGGTATGTCGGGCATGCATGAACAAGGTGATTTACCTATTCCTGGCGTAGTGCATATTGCGCAACCTTATTGGTATGCCGAAGGTAAAGATTTATCCCCAGAAGAATTTGGTTTGAAAACTGCGCAAGCGCTTGAAGCCAAAATTATAGAGCTTGGCGAAGACAACGTTGCTGCTTTTATTGCCGAACCTTTTCAAGGTGCAGGTGGGGTGATTATTCCTCCATCAACTTACTGGCCTGAAATAAAAAGAATTTTAGCCAAATACGATATTTTATTTATTCTTGATGAAGTGATCAGCGGTTTTGGGCGCACCGGAAAGTGGTTTGCGGCTGAGTATTTTGATTTGCAGCCCGACCTTATCACCATCGCCAAAGGCATGACATCGGGTTATGTGCCAATGGGTGGGGTGATTGTGTCAGACAAAGTGGCTGAGGTTATTAAGCAAGACTGCGGTGAATTTACCCACGGTTTTACTTATTCCGGTCATCCAGTTGCCGCAGCTGCTGCATTAGAAAATATTCGTATTATTGAACAAGAAAAATTAGTTGAACGTGTGGCTAATGATACCTCGCCGTATTTACAGTCGCGCTTACAACAATTGGCCGAACATCCATTAGTGGGTGAGGTGCGCGGCGTGGGTTTAGTTGCGGCCATCGAGTTAGTTAAAGATAAATCGTTACGACAACGGTTTGATGCCAACGTCGGCGTTGGAACATATTGCCGCGATGCGTGTATCACCCATGGTTTGGTGATGCGCTCCGTTGGCGACACTATGATTATTTCACCGCCATTGACCATTAGTCATGCTGAGATTGACGAGTTAGTTGCGAAAGCAACGCAGGCGTTAAATGATACTTATCAACACGTAAAAAACATGGGATGACGTCCCGTTACTGAATGATTATTGCAATATAGTGATTTTTTAACCAATTGCATTTCTACGATCTAGTAATCGGAAATGTTTTTGATAAAATTCGCGCTGAAGGAAACAAGTAATGTCGCGTTAACCATACCGATGCATAGTTAAGTTGTAGCATTGGATAATTTCTTTTATTAAAAAGAAGATTTTACACGCTGGTAAGACCTAGCGAAAAAAACGAATGTCAGTACCATTCTGACCATTATCCAACAGGGAGAAAGTATGAAGCTATCAAACAAACTATCCACATTGGCCTTAATTACTGCGGGTGTGTTTTCAAGCACCGCTATTCAGGCTCAGGAAGTGGTTAAAATGTACAACTGGTCGGATTATATTGCCGAAGATACCTTAGCCAATTTTGAGAAAGAAACCGGGATTCATGTCATTTATGACGTGTTTGACAGTAATGAAGTACTTGAAGCGAAATTGCTTTCTGGCCATAGCGGTTATGACATTGTTGTTCCGTCGAATCACTTTTTAGCTAAGCAAGTTAAAGCGGGGGCATTTCAAAAGCTCGATCGCGCTAAGTTGACTAATTATGCCAACTTAAAGCCTGATTTAATGAAACAGCTACAAAAAGCTGATCCGGCCAATGAGCACGCAATTCCGTATTTATGGGGCACTAACGGTATTGGATATAATATCGAAAAAGTGAAAGCCGTATTGGGTGAAGATGCGCCATTTGATTCTTTAGAGCTTATCTTTAACCCTAAGTATGCTGAAAAGATTGGCTCATGTGGTTTCTCGATGCTTGATTCTGCCGACGACATGTTGCCTCAAGCTCTGATTTACTTAGGCTTAGATCCAAACAGTAAAAATGCTGCTGATTATGAAAAAGCCGCCGAAGTTCTGGAAAAAGTGCGTCCTTACGTTACTTACTTCCATTCATCACGCTATATTTCTGACTTAGCTAACGGTGATATCTGTGTCGCGTTTGGTTTCTCTGGTGACGTATTCCAGGCTGCTGCACGTGCTGATGAAGCCGGCAACGGTAATAAGATTGGCTATTCTATTCCAAAAGAAGGCGCCAACTTATGGTTTGATATGTTAGCCATCCCACAAGATGCCACTAACGTAGATAACGCCCATAAACTGATTAACTATTTACTTCGCCCTGAAGTGATTGCACCTATCAGCAACTATGTTGCTTATGCTAACCCTAACGTTCCAGCACAAGCCTTAGTTGACGAAGCGATTCGTAACGACCCAGCCATTTACCCACCACAGTCGGTAATTGATAAGTTGTACATTGGCGATATTCGTCCATTAAAAATTCAACGTGTAGTAACGCGTGCATGGACCAAAGTGAAGTCAGGTCAATAACCTAACTCACTAGCACTCAGGGCGAGCCCTCTCGCCCTGTTTTTATAGCAGTATTGATGTATTTATTGGCTAATTTTGCCACTTTAACAGATTGTTACGTGTGCCCAAAAACAGGCTGTTCTGTTGCGGTACGCATACTCCAAAAGGCGGAGCAGTATTATGGTAAACACCTCGAGCGTCACTAATAAACCAACCACAAAGACGCAAGATAAAGTGCTGCTCAAAATTGAGCGTGTCAGCAAACTTTTCGATGATGTGCGCGCAGTAGACGACGTCTCGTTAACCATTAACCGTGGTGAAATATTTGCACTACTGGGTGGTTCAGGTTCAGGTAAATCAACCTTGTTACGCATGCTCGCGGGTTTTGAAAAGCCAACAGAAGGGCGTATTTTTCTTGATGGTGTCGACATTACTGATATGCCACCGTACGAACGCCCTATTAATATGATGTTCCAATCGTATGCTTTATTTCCGCACATGACGGTTGAACAGAATATCGCTTTTGGATTGAAACAAGACAAAATGCCGAAGGCTGATATTGCTGTGCGCGTTAAAGAAATGCTTAAACTGGTGCACATGGACAAATACGGTAAACGTAAACCGCATCAGTTATCAGGTGGTCAACGTCAGCGTGTCGCCTTAGCTCGTTCATTAGCAAAGCGACCTAAATTATTATTACTTGATGAGCCAATGGGCGCATTAGATAAAAAGCTGCGTACTCAAATGCAGTTAGAAGTGGTCGATATTTTAGAAGCCGTAGGTGTTACCTGCGTGATGGTAACCCATGACCAAGAAGAAGCCATGACCATGGCCGGACGTATTTCGATTATGCATGAAGGTTGGATAGCCCAAACAGGCAGCCCAATGGATATTTATGAGTCGCCAGCGAGTCGCATGGTTGCAGAGTTTATTGGTACGGTTAATTTATTTGAAGGTGAAATTATTGAAGATGAAGTTGACCACGCGATTATTAAATCGCCGACTTTATCGCAGCAGTTTTACATTGGTCACGGTATTTCAACCAGTCTAGAAAACAAAAATGTATTCTTGGCCCTACGACCAGAAAAAACCATTATTACCCGCCAAAAGCCTGAAAGTGAATATAACTGGGCTCACGGCGTAGTGCATGACATTGCCTATCTTGGTGGTTTGTCGGTGTATTACATTAAGTTAAAAAACAACCAAATTGTTCAATGCTCAATGATTAACCGTGAACGCCGTGCCGATCACCCAACGTGGGAAGACGAGGTTTACATCAGTTGGGAAGACACCAGCGGGGTTGTATTAAACTCATGAATAATCCATTGAAAATATTCAAAGGCCGACATCTCACCATGGGTATCCCTTACCTATGGTTGTTACTGTTTTTTGCCTTACCGTTCGCCATTGTATTAAAGCTGAGCTTTTCGACTGCTGCGATTGCGATTCCACCGTACGAGCCAACGTTTAATTATGTTGATGAGGCGCTAAATATATTCGTTAATCTGGGTAACTATTTGTTGTTACTGCAAGATTCAATGTATTACATGGCGTACTTAACCTCATTGAAAATGGCATTTGTTGCTACACTTGGCTGTTTGGTGCTTGGTTTTCCGATGGCTTACGCCATTGCCCGCGCCCCCGTAAAAATGCAGGCGGTATTGCTGTTACTGGTGATGTTGCCGTCGTGGACCTCATTTTTGATCCGTGTATACGCATGGATGGGTATTTTAAGTAACAACGGTTTAATTAATAACGCCTTGACTTGGTTAGGGGTTATTTCTGAACCAATCCAAATGCTGAATACTAATTTTGCAGTATATATCGGTATCATTTACGCCTATTTGCCGTTTATGATTTTGCCGCTTTACGCCACCCTAGTTAAATTGGATTTAAGCTTACTAGAAGCCGCTTCCGATTTAGGCTCTAGCAGTATCAATACTTTCTGGAAAATTACTCTGCCATTATCAATGGGCGGTGTAATCGCTGGCTCTATGTTGGTCTTTATCCCTGCCGTGGGTGAGTTTGTTATTCCTGAACTGCTTGGTGGTCCAGACTCATTAATGATTGGTAAGGTGTTGTGGCAAGAGTTCTTTAATAACCGCGACTGGCCAGTAGCTTCATCATTAGCGATTGTGATGCTAGCGTTATTGATTATCCCAATTACTTTGTTCCACCGTTATCAGTCACGCAGCATGGAGAGCGACGTATGAAGAACTTAAGTTTCTCTAAAGTGATGTTGTGGGTTGGGTTGATATTTTTATATGCGCCAATGCTTATTTTGGTCATCTATTCATTTAATGACTCAAAACTGGTTACCGTGTGGGGAGGTTTTTCGCCTAAATGGTATGGCGAGCTATTTCAGGACCAGCAGATATTAAATGCAGTTTGGACCAGTTTACGTATTGCCTTTTACAGCTCTACCATGGCAGTGATTATTGGAACGATGGCAGCGTTTGTGATGACTCGTTTTAGACGCTCATGGGCTAAGTTAACCTTGTCTAACATGATCACCGCACCTTTGGTTATGCCAGAAGTTATCACTGGTTTGTCGTTGTTACTGTTATTTGTACAAATGTCAGAAACCTTTGGCTGGCCCACTGAGCGCGGGATGTTTACGGTATGGATTGCCCACTCTACTTTCTGTGCTGCTTATGTTGCAGTGGTCGTGTCGTCAAGACTGCGTGAACTGGATTTGTCGATAGAAGAAGCGGCGATGGACTTAGGTGCAACGCGATTAAAAACCTTCTTTTTAATCACCATACCAATGATAGCGCCATCACTCATTGCCGGTTGGTTGTTATCATTTAGCTTGTCGTTAGATGACTTAGTGATTGCCAGCTTTACCTCTGGCCCTGGTTCTACAACCTTGCCTATGGTGGTATTTTCGTCAGTTCGCTTAGGGGTTTCACCTAAGATTAACGCACTCGCGACGATTATTATTTTAGCGGTATCTTTAGTGGCTTTCTTGTCTTGGTATTTTGCCCGCCGAGCAGAGAAAAAAGCTAAAATTGCGATGGAATAACAATACTCAATAAACACAATGTAAAAGCCATGCTGATGTCAGTGTGGCTTTTTATTTTTCGGTAATCTATTTGCTATATTCTGCTGACACGGGTGTTTAATATATTCAACAAAGTGTCAAAAATTACGCGATTAATGCTAGTTTTTAAATTTGCATAAGTGTAGGATGAGTGAGTTGAATTACGTTTTGAACCTTTAAAGGAAGCGCTATGTCCGCCACACCTCATGCTAGTTCATATTATGCTGCATCGGCTAATGATAAAGTCGAACGTCCTCGCTTAGAATCTACAATTGAAACAGATGTTTGTGTTATTGGCGCGGGCTATACAGGGTTGTCTTCTGCGTTACATTTATTAGAAAGCGGCATGAAAGTTGTGGTGCTTGAAGCGGCCAGAATTGGCTGGGGAGCATCTGGTCGAAATGGCGGCCAAATTGTCAATTCGTTTAGTCGCGACATTGATTCGATTGAAGGTGTTGTCGGCAAAGAACAAGCCAAGCTATTTGGTCAAATGGCATTTGAAGGTGGTCAGATTATTCGTGACCGTATTGCCAAATACAACATTGATTGCGACTTAAAAGATGGCGGTGTTTTTGCCGCCATGAATGCCAAGCAAATGGGCCATTTACAGAGTCAAAAATCATTATGGGAAGCTCATGGTCATAACAACCAGTTAGAGTTACTCGACCAGAATGGCATTCGCAACGTGGTTAATACCGATTTATATGTCGGTGGTTTACTCGATAAAAGCGGTGGCCATATTCATCCTCTCAACCTTGCATTAGGTGAAGCTCGTGCGGTGGAATCACTTGGTGGACTGATTTTTGAAGATTCAGCAGTTATTAAAGTGGATGACGGTGCGTCACCGGTTGTGCACACTGCTCAAGGCCAGGTTAAGTGTAAATTTGTGGTGGTGGCTGGTAATGCTTATTTAGGCAAATTGCTGCCAGAGCTACAAGCTAAATCAATGCCTTGTGGTACTCAAGTGATTACCACTGAACCATTGTCAGATGAAATGGCTGCGAGTCTATTACCGCAAGACTATTGCGTTGAAGATTGTAACTACCTATTAGATTATTACCGCCTTACTGGTGATAAACGCCTTATTTTTGGTGGCGGCGTGGTTTATGGTGCTCGCGATCCGGCCAACGTTGAAGCCTTGATTATGCCTAAACTATTAAAGACTTTCCCGCAGTTAAAAGGGATTAAAGTTGACTATGCTTGGACCGGTAACTTTTTAATGACGTTATCGCGCCTGCCGCAAGTGGGCCGCATTGGGGATAATATTTATTACTCACAAGGCTGTAGCGGTCATGGGGTTACCTATACTCATTTAGCAGGTAAGTTAATTGCCGAAATGCTTAATGGCCAAGCCACACGTTTTGATGCCTTTGCCGCATTACCACATTATCCATTTCCTGGCGGGCACGCACTTAGAGTGCCGTTTAGTGCCTTAGGTGCGTGGTATTACACGTTACGTGACAAGTTTGGCATATAACCATCAGTTGATTACCAGCTGGCTGTTAACGATTGATTAATCAATGATTAACTGAGTTTTATTAGAATTTAGTAGGAGCGCATTGTGATTTTAAATGATCCAAGCTTATTGCATGAACAATGTTATATCGATGGCCTATGGGTGGGTGCTAACAGCGGCGAAACGGTTGCGATCGCCAACCCTGCAACTCAAGAAATCATCGGTAATGTGCCTGTTATGGGCAAAACAGAAACCGAAGCAGCCATTACTGCAGCCAATAATGCCTTACCTGCATGGCGCGCGCTGACTGCCAAAGATCGTAGCCAAAAGTTACGCCGTTGGTTTGAGTTAATGCATGAAAATGCTGAAGACCTAGCGTTGATGATGACGACCGAGCAAGGTAAACCGCTGGCAGAATCAAGAGGTGAAGTAACCTATGCCGCCTCGTTTATCGAATGGTTTGCTGAGGAAGCTAAGCGTATTTATGGTGATACCATTCCTGGTCATCAAGCAGATAAAAGACTGACTGTTATTAAACAACCTGTTGGTGTGACTGCGGCGATTACCCCGTGGAATTTCCCTGCTGCGATGATCACCCGTAAAGCGGGGCCTGCACTAGCAGCCGGTTGTACTATGGTCGTTAAACCTGCGCCGCAAACGCCATTTACCGCATTAGCGTTAGCTGAGCTTGCACATCGTGCGGGTATTCCTGCTGGCGTGTTTAGTGTTATCACTGGAGATGCGATTGCGATTGGTAATGCTTTATGTGAAAGCCCTATTGTGCGTAAGTTATCATTTACCGGCTCAACTGCGGTAGGGATTAAGTTAATGGAGCAATGTGCTCCAACACTTAAAAAACTGTCATTGGAATTAGGTGGTAATGCACCGTTTATTGTTTTTAATGATGCCGATATTGATGCCGCCGTTGATGGCGCAATGATTGCTAAATACCGCAATGCAGGCCAAACCTGTGTGTGTGCCAACCGTATTTATGTTCAAGCTGGTGTGTATGAGCAGTTCACGCAAAAGTTCGCAGCTGCAGTTGCTAAACTAAATGTAGGTAATGGTGTTGATGACGGTGTGACTACTGGGCCATTAATTAATGCCGATGCAGTGACCAAAGTACAACGTCATTTAGCCGATGCGGTTGCTAAAGGCGCAAGTATCGTCACTGGCGGTAAAGCACATAGCTTAGGCGGTTTTTTCTTTGAACCAACCATTTTACGTGACGTTGATAAATCGATGCTAGTTGCCAAAGAAGAGACTTTTGGCCCATTAGCACCGCTATTCAAATTCGACTCAGTAGATGATGTGATTAAACAAGCTAACGACACTGAGTTTGGTTTAGCCGCTTACTTTTATGGCCGTGATATTTCACTGGTGTACAAAGTAGCAGAAGCACTTGAATACGGTATGGTGGGCGTTAACACGGGATTAATCTCAACAGAAGTGGCGCCATTTGGTGGTATTAAATCGTCTGGATTAGGCCGCGAAGGTTCTAAGTTTGGTATCGATGAATACCTTGAAATGAAATATATCTGCATGTCAGTTTAAGAGAGCGGGCTATGACTAAAACAAATGATGGACTAATGGCTCGTCGCCAAGCGGCAGTGGCTCAAGGTGTTGGACAAATACACCCAATCTTTACTGAACGTGCTGAAAACGCCACTGTATGGGATGTTGAAGGTCGTGAATATATCGACTTTGCCGGTGGTATTGCGGTACTCAATACTGGCCATTTGCACCCTAAAGTTAAAGCGGCTGTGGCAGCGCAGCTAGATGCATTTTCTCACACATGTTTTATGGTGTTGGGTTACGAAAGTTACATTGCGGTATGTGAAAAACTTAACCATTTAGTGCCAGGCGATTTTGCTAAAAAAACCGCCTTATTTACCAGTGGTTCTGAAGCGGTCGAAAACGCAGTTAAAGTAGCCCGTGCTTATACAAAACGAGCAGGCGTTATCGCATTTACCTCTGGCTATCATGGTCGAACCATTGCTGCGCTAGCATTAACTGGCAAAGTCGCACCGTACAGTAAAGGCATGGGCTTAATGTCTGCCAACGTGTTCCGGGCTGAATTTCCTTGTGAAATGCATGGCGTGTCTGAAGATGATGCTATGGCATCAATTGAACGTATTTTTAAGAATGATGCCGAGCCTGCAGATATTGCTGCAATTATATTAGAACCTGTGCAAGGCGAGGGTGGCTTTTATGCCGTTACGCCATCATTTATGAAGCGCTTACGTGAATTGTGCGACAACCATGGCATTGTGTTAATTGCGGACGAAGTACAAACCGGCGCTGGTCGTACTGGTACTTTCTTTGCGATGGAGCAAATGGGTGTAGCCGCAGACATTACTACCTTTGCCAAGTCTATAGCCGGTGGTTTTCCACTGTCGGGTATTACCGGTAAAGCAGAAGTCATGGATGCAGTAACCGCAGGTGGTTTAGGTGGCACTTATGGTGGCAGCCCGATTGCTTGTGCTGCTGCGTTAGCTGTTATTGAAGTGTTTGAAGAAGAGCAGTTATTAACTCGCGCTAATGAAGTCGGTAATCGGCTTAAATCGGCATTAACGGATATGCAGGCTAAGTATTCGCAAATTGCTGATGTACGTGGATTGGGTGCAATGATCGCCATAGAGTTAATGGAAGATGGTGAACCTGCTCCGCAGTACAGCGGTAAGATTTTAACTGAAGCACGTAACCGCGGACTGATTTTATTGTCTTGTGGCACCTACGGTAACGTGATTAGAGTGCTGGTGCCATTAACTGCGCCAGATGCACAAATTGATACTGGTCTTGCGATTATGGATTCGACATTTCAGGCAGTGTTTAAATAACGGCTCTTTTTGTCAAAATAATCAATAAAATCCCGTTTTTACGGGATTTTTTATATCTCACTCATACTTAATCTTTAAAGCTGACTACACTTTATTGTATCTGAAAATTAATACTAAAGCGGGAGCTCAATTGAATGAAGGCATTATCCATTAAGTCAAAGTTGTTATGGATCACCTCGGCGTTATTTGTTGCCACAGTAATTACACTCTCTTTAAGTTTATGGCTAGGGTTAAAAGATAAGAATAGCAGCTTGGCTGCAGAGGTTGAGGTTGCGTTACAGCAAGAGATTAATGACAAACTTTCAGCAAGAGCGGGTGAGTATGGTGAGCGTATTGCTGGATTTATCAATGAAGCTTATCGGGTTCCCTTTTCGTTTGCAGGCTTACTGGAACAAACCTCAAAAAAAGATCCTTTAAGTCGTGAGCGGGTGGAGTTATCGCTTGCGGCAATATTGCAGAAAAATAACATAATATCATCGATGTATGCGCAATTTGAACCTAATGGCTATGATGGTCTCGATGACAGTTATCTTCAAGGTGACAGCCACAGTGTACCGAATGCGGGCACATTAGAAATTTACTACACTCGTAATGATGATGGCACAGTAGAACAGAATCAAGTTGATGAGGCGGCTGAAAAATACATTGCCACGTTAAATGAGTTTGGCGTTCGTGAGGCTGAGTGGTATTTGTGTGCCAAAGACAGTAAAAAGTCGT
>NZ_PJAP01000479.1:0-6294 GCF_002836795.1 Shewanella sp. 11B5
TCTTCTGATATGCTAATTTTTACGGTTGATTGTACTTGTTGAAGTGCTAATTCTGCCCCAAGTTTGCGGGCGATTTCGCGATAGATCCCTGACACTTCACTTTCTGGTTCGCTCATCACGCTCGGCGTACCATTGTCCATTGATTCACGAATATTGATGTGTAATGGTAATGATCCTAATAATGGCACGTTATAACGTTCCGCTATTTGACTACCACCATGAGTACCAAATGGGTGTTCTTTATGACCACATTCAGGGCAAAGATGAAAACTCATGTTCTCGATAATCCCAAGCACTGGAATGTTAACTTTGTTGAACATGGTGATGCCTTTCTTGGCATCAGCTAAAGCAATATCTTGCGGCGTTGTCACTATCACCGCACCGCTAACCGGTACTTTTTGTGATAATGTCAGTTGAATGTCACCGGTTCCAGGTGGCATATCGATAATTAAATAGTCTAATTCAGGCCACTGAGTTTCGTTAAGTAACTGTGCTAAAGCACCCGCAGCCATAGGGCCTCGCCACACCGCGGCTTCATCACCGCTTAGCATAAAGCCAATAGATTGCGCAGAAATACCATGCACTAAAGCCGGCGTCATGTGCTTGCCATCTGGCGATTGTGGACGAAAATTAGGAATTCCTAACATCAATGGAATAGACGGGCCATAAATGTCGGCATCTAAAATACCCACTTCGGCGCCTTCAGCTTTCAACGCTAATGCGAGGTTTACTGCGGTGGTTGATTTACCCACACCGCCTTTACCAGAAGCCACAGCAATAACTTGTTTTACGTTAGGAATAGGTGCAATTGCTGGCAGCGCAGTATAAACCCGTGGTTGGAAATCGATTTCACATTCCACTTCATCAATGCCGTCAAGTACAGCCAATTTATTGGTGATAGCCATCACGGTGTCGCGGTATTGTGTCATACATGGATAGGGATAAACTAAGCCTAATTGTAGGCGTTTTCC
The DNA here is from genome assembly GCF_002836795.1 of Shewanella sp. 11B5. Taxonomy (NCBI): domain Bacteria; kingdom Pseudomonadati; phylum Pseudomonadota; class Gammaproteobacteria; order Alteromonadales; family Shewanellaceae; genus Shewanella; species Shewanella sp. 11B5. Next base: position 972 of record NZ_PJAP01000479.1, read on the forward strand.
TTCTATCGACAATGCTGTAACACATCCTGCACTGACTAAGCCTTTATGCAAATAAGGATCTTCAAATGCTTCTAAAATATCTAACACTGGTGACAATAATTCATCACTTAATTGATAATTTGTATGCGTATTGACCAAAACGGCAACTCCGAACCAGAAATTTGCACAAGTGTATCAGAACTTGGTAAAAAAATAGCGACTAATAAGCCTTTTTAAGTCATGTTTTGGTGAAAAAAGTCTGCTAATCAGTTAGTATCAGGCAATATTTTTGGTGTAATTTGATATCGAGACAAAATGACAAAATCACAGCGTAAAATACTGGTCACAAGTGCCCTTCCTTATGCCAATGGCCCAATCCATCTAGGCCACATGCTTGAATATATCCAAACGGATATTTGGTCACGTTTTCAAAAGTTACGTGGACATGAATGCCACTACATTTGTGCCGACGATGCTCACGGCACGCCGATTATGCTTAAAGCACAGCAAATGGGCATTACGCCAGAAGAAATGATTGCCCAAGTTCAAAAAGAGCACCAGCAAGATTTCGCTGACTTCAATATCCAGTTTGATAACTTTCACAGCACTCACAGCGAAGAAAACCGCATTTTAGCTAGTGATATTTATCTAAAACTCCGTGATGGTGGTTACATCAAAACCAAAACCATTTCACAATTATATGATCCTGAAAAGTTAATGTTCTTACCGGACCGTTTTGTTAAAGGCACCTGCCCAAAATGTAAGTCTGAAGATCAATACGGTGATAACTGTGACAACTGTGGTGCAACTTATAGTACGACCGATTTGATAAACCCTAAATCGGCAGTCTCTGGTGCGACACCAATAATGAAAGATACCGAACACTTCTTTTTTGACTTGCCAGCATTTGAAGGCATGTTAAAAGAGTGGATCCAATCAGGCTCTTTACAACAAGAAATGGCCAACAAGCTTAACGAATGGTTTGAGCAAGGGCTAAAACAATGGGACATCTCACGTGATGCACCCTACTTTGGTTTTGAAATCCCTGATGCTCCCGGTAAATTTTTCTATGTTTGGTTAGATGCGCCTATTGGTTATATGGGTTCATTTAAAAACCTATGTGACAAGCGTGATGATTTAAACTTTGACGATTTTTGGAGCCTAGACTCAACCGCAGAGGTTTATCACTTCATCGGTAAAGACATTGTTTATTTCCACAGTTTATTCTGGCCAGCAATGCTTGAAGGCGCAGGTATTCGTAAACCGACTAGTGTTTATGCTCACGGCTATGTCACCGTAAACGGTTCAAAAATGTCTAAGTCTAAAGGCACGTTTATTAAAGCGCGTACCTATTTAGATAATTTAGATCCGGAATACCTACGTTATTATTACGCAGCTAAATTAAACAGTCGTATTGATGATTTAGATTTAAATTTAGAAGATTTTGCTCAACGAGTTAACTCAGACTTGGTCGGTAAACTGGTAAACCTTGCATCGCGAACTGCTGGCTTTATCAGCAAACGCTTTGACGGCAAATTAGCCAAGGTAACAGACAGCAGCTTAACCGACATATTCTTAGCTAAAAGCGAAGTGATTGCCGAATTATATGAAACTCGCGAATTTGGCAAAGCGATGCGTGAAATTATGGCATTAGCTGATATTGCCAACGCCTATGTTGCCGACGCAGCACCTTGGCAACTGGTTAAGCAAGACGATAAACAAGATGAAGCACATCAGGTTTGCAGTAATGCATTAAACTTGTTCAGAATCTTGGTCACTTACCTTAAGCCTGTATTGCCTAAATTGGCCGAAAATGTTGAAGGTTTTTTACAGTTAACCTTAACGTGGGACAATTTAGGTCAAGATCTTGCTGGTCATGAAATCGCGACATTCAAAGCATTAATGCAGCGTATCGAACCTAAGAGCATTGAAGCTATCATCGATGCCTCTAAAGAGAACTTGCAAGCGACTAATACGGATGCACCTAAAACCGAAGCGCCGACACAAGCTGTTAATCAATTAGAACTCGATCCAATTAGCCCTGAAATAAGCTTTGAAGATTTTGCTAAAATTGATTTACGTATTGCTCGAATCAGCAAAGCGGAACATATTGAAAAAGCCAATAAATTACTGCGTCTTGAATTAGACTTAGGCGGCGATACCAAACAAGTATTTGCGGGTATTAAATCAGCTTATGCGCCTGAAGATTTGGTTGGTAAACTCACCGTAATGGTGGCTAACCTTGCCCCACGCACGATGAAGTTTGGTGATTCAGAAGGTATGGTATTAGCTGCCGGTCCTGGCGGTAAAGATTTGTTTATACTAGAACCTCATGAAGGCGCACAGCCTGGCATGCGAGTTAAGTAATCCAGCTTTAAAACCATAAAAAAAGACCGCTTCGGCGGTCTTTTTACCTCTATTGAGTTTTCAATCTAGCGGATTGCAAACAAACAAAGCGACTGATATTTAAAACGTGGTTAGCCAGCATGTGGTAAGTCGAGCATTAGCTCTGGATATCACTATTACTATCATTTGTTTGCTTTGCATTAGCGTCGTTTTGATTATCGATATCTTGTTGGTGAGCGGCATTATCTTCATCCATTGCTTGCTTTAATCGCTCTTCATACAACATAAACAGTTTAATAAAATCGTTACTAAAGCGTTCACCCGCTGACTCTTTCAACCAAAAATCATATAAACGTTTTGAAGCTTCTTTTTCAACCCGTTTATAGGTAGCCTTTCGTCTCAACACATATTCTTCTGAATGACCTAATAACTGTAATGATGACAAACTCAATTCCAGTGCTGAATGATGCGTTTCCGACTCAACCACGTCTGCCCCCGCTTCTTTTAATAAATGTCCATGACCACGGTCAAATGCTCTGGCAACAATCTTAAGTTTGGGGTAGGTATTGTGTAAGTATTTAACTAACTCAACACTACTTTCTCTATTATCGATGGCCACCACAAAAAGCGAGGCTTGTTCAATGCCAGCGGTTTTTAATAAATCTGGACGAGTGGCATCACCATAATAGGCCTTAGTATTAATACGCCTGATAGTGTCGACCTGTGACACCTGATAATCAAGCACTACCGTTTTAATATTATTCGAAATTAAAAAGCGATTAACCACTTGGCCAAAACGACCAATACCCGCAATAATCACCGTGCCTTCATCATCAATACTATCTTGTTCACGCTGATTGGTTTTTACCTGAAAGCGCGGATAAATGACTTTATCAAATAAAATAAATAATCCTGGGGTTAAAAACATCGATAACGCGACCACGATTGATAACGTTTGCGCTAAATCAGTCGGAATAACATGTTGTTGAACACTAAAACTCAGCAGTACAAAACCAAACTCTCCCGCTTGAGCCAAACATAATGCAAACAGCCAACGATCGCTGCCCTTAATTCTAAAAATCAACGCTAATAAATACAGCACAAACGCTTTAATCAACATAACGCTTAAGGTGATAGCTATTATTTCAGCAAAATCAGCAAACAGTACCGTAAAGTCAATTCCGGCGCCGACAGTGATAAAAAACAATCCCAATAATAAACCTTTAAATGGACCAATATTGGCTTCAAGTTCATGCTTAAATTCACTGTTTGCCAGTACAACACCTGCTAAAAAGGTGCCTAATGCGGGTGATATACCCACTAAACTCATTAATGCTGCAATACCGATAACCAGCATAAGTGCTGCGGCGGTAGATATTTCACGCGCACCAGATTCGGCAACCATTTTAAATAAAGGTCTACTGAGATAATGCCCCCCTAGTACAACAGCACCAATCGCTAATACCAGTACAATGGCATATGCCCAACCGGGTAATGAGGCCACGAGGCTTAACTGCTCGTGCTGCTCACTCATACTACTCACCGCAGCTTGGGCTTTATCAACTAATTCAGGTAAAGCTAATAACGGAATAAAGGCCAACATGGGAATAACAGCAATGTCTTGAAACAACAATACCGAAAATGCGTTTTGTCCGGCATGGGTTTTATTAAGGCGTTTTTCAGATAAGGTTTGTAACACGATTGCGGTAGACGAAAGGGAAAAAATTAATCCAATTGTTAATGCAATACTCAGTTGATACCCAGCATAAATGGCACAGGCCATCACAGCCACAACCGACCCCACGACTTGTAAGCCACCAAGCCCCAGTAAACGATTACGCATCGCCCACAACATTTTAGGTTCCAGCTCTAAGCCGACCAAAAATAGCATCATCACCACACCAAATTCGGCGAAGTGTTGAATGGTATTGGTTTCACTGCCCACTAAACCCACAATGGGGCCAATGACCACACCCGCAATCAAATACCCCAGCACGGAACCCAAGCCCAATTTATTCGCTAACGGAACAGCAATGACTGCAGCGGTGAGATAAATAAAAGCCTGTAAAAAGTACTCTGTCATTGGGGGTCCTTATCGGGTGAAAAAATTAATATCGACTTTTACACTGCAATTACAAGTGCAAGTGCACGCCAATATTTAACGAGGCCTTTAATCCATTAAACTGGATTAACGATATCAATGAAATGATGGGTTAAATCAAACTTACTGGCTAAATGCTGCCCTAATGCCTGAATACCAAATTGTTCAGTAGCATGATGCCCTGCGGCAAAATAGTGCAGCCCTTGTTCCGTTGCTGCATGATAAGTACGTTCAGACACCTCACCACTTATAAACGCATCTACACCCATTTGGGCTGCATAATCAATATAATCTTGAGCACCACCAGTACACCAAGCAAGGGTTGAGATAGGCTTACTGTTATCGCCAATATGTAATGGTTCACGTTTAAGCACCTTAGTCAGTAATTGACTAAATTCGCTGGCGCTTAATGGATGTTCTAAATGACCATGCCACAGTAAATCTTGTGCGACTGGTTCATATACTCGAGGGCTAATAACACCTAACTGGTAAGCTAGTTGGGCATTGTTTCCAATTCCGTGATGGGCATCAAGTGGTAAGTGGTAGCCGAATAAACTCATATCATGGTCCATTAATGCTTTAATTCGGCGATACTTCATCCCGGTGATAATTTCTGGCTCATTTTTCCAAAAAAAACCATGATGAACAAGAATTGCATCGGCATTAACAGCCGCCGCTTGCTCAATTAATGCTTGGCATGCAGTTACACCCGTCACAATCGTGCGGATATCAGACTTACCTTCAACTTGTAATCCATTAGGAGCGTAGTCTTTAAAGGCTGACACATTTAAAAAACTGTCTAAATATGAGCTTAACGCTTGGCGAGTAATGGTAGAAGAGCCTTGATGATGTGTCGACATAGTATTTTCCTAACAAAAATGGATAAAAGCCTCTGAA
>NZ_PJAP01000480.1:0-6258 GCF_002836795.1 Shewanella sp. 11B5
ATGCCATATGGGTTTTTCACAACCGGAGCAGCAGTTATTAGCTGATTTTTGGAAAGTTGATAGTATTGCGGATCAAAAAGGATTGGTTGCAGTTGAGATGTTTGATGCCCTTGCCGAAGGTAAAATCAAAGCGATTTGGATTATGGGTACCAATCCTGTGGTGTCTTTACCCAACAGTGAAAAAATAGCACAAGCATTAGCCGATTGTCCTTTTGTGGTGGTGTCTGAAATCAGTCCTGATTCTGATACCGCCAAACTTGCTGATGTATTACTCCCAGCTCAAGGTTGGTCCGAAAAATGCGGTACCGTCACTAATAGTGAGCGCACTATTACTCGTCAACGCGGCTTTATCACTGCCAAAGGGCAAGCTAAACCAGATTGGTGGGCCGTTAGCCAAGTAGCTAAGAAAATGGGCTTTGATGGTTTTGAGTTTGATGACAATGCCTGCATATTTAGCGAGTTTGCAGCCTTATCGGCGAAGGTTAAACAGGTTTTTCCAACTAAGGTGTTTGATCTTACTGGGCTAACAGAGTTATCCAAAGCACAATATGATGCATTGGCACCGACGCAATGGCCTATTGCTTCGGCAACTCAAATTGGTCAACAAAACGTGCGTGTTTTCGGCCTAGGTGAATTTGCTACCGCGACGGGTAAAGCGCAGTTTGTTACGCCTGCGGTTGTTAGTGTTCCGCAACAATCATTACCGAGTAACACCTTGTTATTAAACACTGGCCGAAGCCGAGATCAGTGGCATACCATGACTCGCACCGGACATATTGCTAGCTTACGAGCCAGTATTCCTGAGCCTGTCGTTCACCTGCATTCATCACAACTCAGTGCATTGTCGTTAACAGAAGGTGGCTTGGTCCGCATTGAAGCTATTCAAAATCAAATTGAACAATACTCCACAGAGACCGCTAACCCCGACCTTTTTACCCACGCCTCATTCACGATGGCTCGCGCTGTTGTCGATGATGACATACCGACAAATATGGCTTTGATGTCAATGCATTGGTCTGCACAGTTTTCGCTGACAAAAGGCGTGAATCAAGCATTAGATGCACGTGTCGACCCAATATCAAAACAACCTGGGTTTAAGTGTCAACCCGTGACATTAACCCCTGTTGAACTTGCGCTGCAAGGGGTGGTTTTTGGTCAACACGACTCTTCTGCTCACGGGCTATGTTGGCAAGTTGCACAAACGCTAGAGAACGGAGTGTGTCATCACATTGGTTTTACCGATACCGACGACAGTTTTGCCTACCAAGCAACAGCGCATTCACTAAAATGGACTTTAACGGTAGTTGGCCAGCCTTTATATATCCAATGCAATATGGATAAAGGATTACTTAAGGCATTAAAAATATTGTCTCATACTCAAGTGAATGTGGCCCTATATCAGATGAATGATTTTATTGGTAAGCCTGTCGATAAACAGTTAATTAAACAGCTACATCAGCAAATAAAAGCCGGAAATAGTCCGTTAATCTGCGCTTGTACAGGGGTAACCGAAGCGAACATTAACGACGAAATCAATCAACAATGTAACGACCAAGTGATGAGTGACGGTTTAGCGAATATCAGTTTTGAGCAGGCGTTAGATAGCACCCAGTTATTACTCGGTTGCGGCCGTCAATGTGGCAGTTGTCATAGTGAAGTTAAGCAGTGTGCCAAGCAGAGTTGGAAAGATGCCTTATCTTATTGCGAATCTTATTCCGACATTGACCATCAACCATCAGTAGCAGAGGACGTAGCCTAATGAAAACAGTAGAAGCAATGATAAAAGGTCATCAATCTATAAATGCTTTAGGGCATGCCGCAAATGAATTACACGCGGGTGATGTGGCTATTGTTGGTGCGGGTTGTGGTCAATTAGAGTTAATGACACTTAAGGCCGCTAGAATAGTGGCACAAGCTGAAGCGTTGGTGTTTGACAGCCTGGTGAGTAGTGACATTTTGACGTTAGTAACCCCGAGTTGTCAGCGTCACTTTGTGGGTAAACGCTGTGGTCAGCCGAGTAAAAAGCAAGACGATATTAATGAATTATTACTGACATTGGCGCAGCAAGGATTAAAAGTGGTGCGCTTAAAGGGCGGCGATCCGCATATTTTTGGTAGAGGTTCAGAAGAAGCGCTTTACCTTGCACAAAATGGTATCCGTTCGCAATTTATTCCAGGTGTTACCGCAGCGTTAGGTTGTGCATCAAGTACCGGCATTCCATTAACGTATCGTGGTATGGCCCGTAGTGTCACGCTGATCACCGGCACCAAAATGACCGATGCCGATAATGCCAATGCTCCAACTCAGTGGCAAGCATTGTTAGCGGCGCAATCTACGTTAGTGTTTTATATGGGTAAAGAACAAGCACCAAGCATTTCAATTGGGTTACTCGATGCTCAATGTGGCGCTAATCTGCCGGTAGCATTTGTTACCAATGGTGGAAGACCGAATCAAATTGTCTCTTATGCCACAGTCGCTTCTATGGGCGATGCCGCGTTAACCATTAAAGACTCTGGGCCGACGTTAATCATCATTGGTGACGTGGTGTCTGTTGGTCAACAGCTGAATGCTCTACTTGCCGATATTGACGTTGATGCAACACAACCCCCATTAGAATATGGGTACGAGGCTTTATATGCCTAAAATGGGTGAGTTAACGCTGACATCCATGGATGAGTTTGACTTTCGTTTGTTGATAAAAGCATTAGGTAAGGGCGAAAAAGGCTCTCGTGCATTAACGTTTGACGAGGCATGTTTGCTGCTTGAAGGTTTTGCTAAAGGAAAAGCAACGCGCGCACAAATGGCCAGTGCCATGATGCTCATGCGTGTGCGCGGCGAAACGACTGAAGAAATATCAGGCATGGTGGCCGGTTTACGTCGCACTGTAGATAAAGATTGGCATTCGCTTGAGGTCGATATCGACTGGCCTGTGTATGCGGGCAAGCGCGAGCAGTTGCCTTGGCTTTTACTCGTCGCTAAGTTATTAGCAAAACAGGGTGTTCGAGTGATGTTACACGGTGACAGCCAAGCTCTACCTCATCGCCGCCATGTTGAATCATGTTTAGCGTCGCTTAATATTGCGTGTTGTACTACACCGCAAATGGCCAAAGCGGCGTTGCATTCAGATAACATTGTTTACGTATGCGCCGGTGATTTAGCCCCAGTGTTAGATGAGTGTCGTCAATTACATCAAGAATTAGGTCTACGCAGTTTGATTCAAACCGCAGCGCGTTGCATGAACCCAACTAATGCACCAATAAGCCTTCGCAGTTATTTTCACCCTGGGTTAGATACGGTACACCAAGGAATATGCGAAATTTTATTTGAGAAAAGCGAATATCACGCCGGCAGTGTGGCTATTTTTAAAGGTTTACAAGGTGAAACCGAGTGTAATCCAAGAGTGGCTACCACGATAACTGTCATCAACGGACAGACAGATAATATAGCGGTATCGAGCTTATCTATCCCTACGTTATTAGAAGGTTTTTCTGGTGCAAAAGTGGGCCAAGCTGAATTGTCTAGCGACATTCTTGCGCTTTTATGGCGCGAAAAAGAACCTTTTTCTGCTGATGCGCTGACATCATTAATGTCACGCACCATGATTGAGCAAGCACTAAGCAGTGTTACGGCCACTTTGGCTGCTGTGCTGCTATTACTTAGCCGTAAATCAGCTATGACGGAACTCAATACAACTGCAATTATTACAACAGAACAAGCAGTTAATTTAAGCCAACAATGTTGGACAAACCGTTTTAATACAGCAGATAGTCCACTAAAACAATGGCAGAACAGGGAGTTGTTATGCGCAGTTTAATATTTTGTGACTCGAGTTTCTCGGCCGTTCCAGTAGTCGATTGTGAAGTTGTACAGTATCAGGCTTGTTTGGCTGCGTTTGGACATGTCACGGTGCTGACTTCTGTAAGCCAAGTTGAGCAACGATTACACCAACAAACATTTGATACCTTGCTGATATTAACCGACACATTGCACGCTCAAATCCAAGCACTAATCCAACGTACATTAACAAGCAAGCCTATGGTAATAGTTGTCAATGCCAAAACATGGCAGCAGACAGCATTAACCGAGTTACTTGATTGTGGTCGCATTACTTTTATTCCCGAAATATTAAGTGTTAACCGCTTAACCAGTGTTATTAGTTTGGCTCAAGCACGTTTTGATGCAGCCAGTAAAACGCTAGCCGAATTTAAGAGATTGGATGATGAAATTCGCAGTATAAAATTGCTTAGCCAAGCAAAATTAATTGTTATGGCGCAAGGATTTGATGAAACCAAAGCACATCAGATTATTCAACAACAAGCGATGCAAAAAGGGTTGTCTTTGGCACAAATGTCGGCACAAATTATTGCAGTGGCTAGTCCACAAAAAAGTCAGGTGTCACCAGTCACTATAGCAATGAGCAAGGATGGTGCGCCTCATGTTGGTGCGGTTATCCCTAAAGTGGACATGTTATCGTCATAATGTAAAGATTGCTGAGTTTTAATTTAATATGAATCAGATAGTTATAGTTTTTTATTTGTTGGCATAGAGCCTGCAACATCACAGTATGATACTGAATGTCGCTAATGGTTTTAATCCATTTAGATTCAAACAGTAAAATTTAAAAAATCGGGATTGTAACTGGCAATGGCGCCAACTCTTTAAGCGGAGTTGGCGCCATTTTGCGTTTTACGGTCCAAGGTATGAAGGAGTTGGATATGGCAGTCTCAAAACCCAAGTTAGTGGTCGTTGGTAATGGCATGGTTGGTCATCATTTTATTGAGCAATTGTGTAGTTTAGGACTCAATAAAACGTTTGACGTACACGTGTTTGGCGAAGAGCCGCGTCCAGCTTATGACCGAGTGCAGCTGTCAAAATATTTTGAGACCGGTAGCGCGGATCCATTGATGTTAACCAGTGCGCAAGATTATCAAGACTGGGGCATTACGCTTCACTTGAATACACCTATTACGGCAATTGATATTGCCGCCAAAACGGTGACCAGTGCGCAAGGTGACCATTATTCTTATACCCGTTTAGTACTTGCAACGGGATCATTTCCGTTTGTACCACCGATACAGGGTAACGATCGCGCTCAGTGCTTGGTGTATCGCACCATTGAAGATCTTGAAGCGATTCAAGCCGCAGCCCAAAACAGCCAAGTTGGGGTGGTGGTTGGTGGAGGACTATTAGGCTTAGAAGCCGCAAATGCCATGAAACAACTCGGAGTGAAAACCCATGTTGTTGAGTTTGCGCCACAATTGATGCCCGTTCAGCTAAATGACAAAGCTGGTGATTTATTGTGTAGTAAAATTGAACAACTCGGCGTGAGTGTTCATACATCAAAAGCCACCACCGCGATTATCGACGGTGAAACGGCATTACATAGAATGACCTTTAATGATGAGTCTTATCTTGAAACTGACATGATTGTCTTTTCTGCCGGTATTCGTCCACAAGATTCATTAGCACGTGTTTCAAATATCAATATTGGTGAACGTGGCGGTATTGAAATTGATGATTACTGCTTAACCTCTGCGCCAGATGTCTATGCTATTGGTGAATGTGCATTATGGCAGCAAAAAATATTTGGTTTAGTGGCTCCAGGTTATCAAATGGCCCGTGTTGTGGCTTCCCATATTGCCTCATTAGGATCAAATACTGTTTCACAGTCATTTACCGGTGCAGACATGAGCACCAAGTTGAAGTTGTTGGGTGTTGATGTAGCCGCAATTGGTGCTAGCCGTGGTTTTGATAATGCACAGTTTGTTGAGTTATCTGATAACCAAGCGGGCATTTATAAAAAATTATGGTTAGACGAAACCGGTAAATTTTTAAAAGGTGCGGTGTTAATTGGTGATAACAGCGATTACAGCCGCTTGCTCGATGCCTATTTATCTCAAGACGAGATTGAAGGTTCTGCGGTTGAGTTATTGCTAGCTGGTGCTGAAAATGAAGCTGATTTAAAAGACACTTCTATTGTGTGTTCTTGTCATCAAGTAACCAAAGGTGACATCGTCGAGTCTGTTACTGCGGGTAACCATAAAATAGCCGAGATTAAATCATGCACTCGCGCAGCATCGGGTTGTGGTGGTTGTGCGCCGTTAGTTCAAAAAATTATTGATCAAACGTTGCAAGCTGCAGGGCTCGATTTTAATGCTGGGATTTGTGCCCATTTTGATCATGACCGACAAGCCTTGTATCACTTATGCCAAGTGGAAAGCATTAATGATTTTAATACCTTAATCACCTGTCTCTTAT
>NZ_PJAP01000481.1:0-6258 GCF_002836795.1 Shewanella sp. 11B5
CAATCGTTGCTCCGATTGCGCTTAACAATACCGCCGTAGATAGCAATAACAATACCAAGAGCAATCAAGTTATTTTTATTGTCAGACATGCCGAAAAACTTGCAGGCAAAGACCCTAGCTTATCCGCACAAGGACAATTACGAGCTCTACGTTTAGCTAAAATACTATCTAGTACGCATTTAGATAAAGTGTACACAACGGATTATAATCGCACCCGTGAAACGGCCACCGCCGTAACGCAAGATCAGCAACTGGATTTAAGTGTTTATGATCCACGTGATATGGCTGCATTTACCCAATATCTATTAACTCAACAGGGTAGTATTTTAGTGGTCGGACACAGTAATACTTCGACAGATTTAGTAGAAGGTCTCGGGGCAGAAAAACAAATACCCATTGCAGATGCAAGTGAGTTTGATCGCTTATACATAGTGACCCTCAATGCCAACAAGCAAATGGTTTCTACTGTGTTGTTACGCTATTAACGGGTCATTGAAAGTGAGTAAATGATTGTTAATGAGTGATGGTTTTTAGCAAGATATAGAGCAGACAAATGGGATACTGACATGGATCCAATTAAATGTGAGATTTACGATTACATCGAGATCATCTGTTTGTATCGCTATAGGGTCAAACTGACATTAACAGATGGAACCTATATACAAGGTCAATTTGATCGAACATTGTATGTGAGTCGCAATCAACAAAAACACGAAGCTATTGCGGGCATTAATCAACAACTGCAAGCGATTGAAGTGGTATTAACCGATATCACTTCAATTGATGTTCTCAGCCAAAATGCCTCATTTAGCCATATATCGTTAATCGAATAGTATAACTCATCCAATTTATGAGAATATTTCCCCCAAGATCCCCGCGAATGCTGGCCCTTGGGTGACTAAACAGGCACTACAACATCGACAGAGATCAACGCAATACAGTATAATGCGCGGCTTTTTTCGCTTAATTCTTTGTTGATCTGCATAACATTAGGTAGTTGTATGTCCCTTGCTCAAAACCCTGCTCAAACTCAAAACCATTTCCCTGATGACATTGCTGCACGTATTGCTCAATCAGAAGCGCGCGTTATAAAGGCTATTTTCCCGTCTAATACCAATCACCATAACACCTTATTTGGTGGTGATGCTTTAGCATGGATGGATGAAACAGCATTTATCGCCGCCACCCGTTTTTGTCGTAAGTCATTAGTGACCGTCAGTTCTGACCGTATCGATTTTAAAAAAGCGATACCCGCAGGCAGCTTAGCAGAGCTGATAGCTAATGTGATTCATGTTGGTAATACATCACTCAAAGTTGAAGTGAACATTTATGTCGAAGATATGTACCACGATCATCGAGAACATGCGATACGCGGAGTATTTACTTTTGTTGCGGTAGATGAAAACAGAAACCCAACTCAAGTGTGGCCACACAATTAATATACGCCATTGCTAATGTAGTCAGATAGATGGCTGCATTAGCACTTTATCTACTCGACTAAAGTCTAAAATTTTACGGTTTTTATTCAAATCAATCACAATGTGACATAAAGCAATAGAATACTCGATTACTTTTCTGTTACATTGAGTTATCTTCACGTGCAACATAGAATAAAAAACGCCATGAAGCTCGAAAATTTAAACATCATCATCGCAGATGATCACCCATTATTCCGTAACGCCTTAAGGCTAGCGTTGAGTAATGCATTTGAAAAAACGCAATGGTTTGAGGCCGATAGTGCCGAAGCATTGCAAGGGGTTCTTGATCAAAAAGAGACCCCATTTGACTTAATCCTGCTAGACCTACAAATGCCAGGATCACACGGTTACTCAACCCTGATCCACCTCAGAACTCATTATCCAGATATCCCCGTTGTGGTGATATCTGCCCATGAAGACATCAATACAATTAGCCGAGCAATACATTATGGCAGTAGCGGATTCATCCCTAAATCTGCGTCAATGGAAGTGTTGGCCGAAGCATTAAATGCGGTGTTATACGGTGATATTTGGTTACCAAAAGGCACACAAATCGTGCCGGTTTCTGATGACCCAACCGACAAAATGGCCAACCGATTATCAGATTTAACCCCGCAACAATATCGCGTGTTACAGATGTTTGCAGAAGGGTTACTCAACAAACAAATTGCTTATGATTTTGGGGTATCAGAAGCAACTATCAAAGCACATGCCACAGCGATATTTCGTAAACTGGGTGTTCGCAATCGCACTCAAGCGGTGATAGCATTGCAACAATTAGAAATGGATAGAATTGATATCTCGTAATGCCTCAATCATTATCGCTACAACAGCTGCCTTTTTCACAAGCGTGTGAAAATAATAAACAGCCTATCTTAACCCTATTGGCAAAGTGGTTTGTCAATAGGCAACATGTACTCGAAATAGGCAGTGGTACAGGCCAACACAGCGTCTATTTCGCTGAAAACCTTGCCCATGCTCGCTGGCAACCAAGCGATCAGCAACATTATTTGCCTACCCTACAAGCTCGACTCGATTTGCAAACATCACCAAACTTACAACAGGCTATTAGCCTTGATGTCACCCAACCATGGCCCCTACTTTTATCAGATGTAGATGCAATATTCAGTGCTAACACCTTGCACATTATGAGTAAGCCAATGGTGGAAGCATTCTTTACTGGTGTTGGTAGTGTATTGGTTAATTCAGGTTCATTAGTCGTTTATGGTCCCTTTAATTATCAAGGCCAATTTACCAGTGACAGTAATCAACAATTCAATTTGTGGCTGCAACACAACAATCCTGATAGCGGTATCCGCGATATTGAATGGATCTGCCAGTTAGCACAACAACAGGGACTAACACTTCAAGAAGACATCACCATGCCAGCCAATAACCGTCTGTTACATTTCACTAAATAACCTCAACTTTACATTAGAGGTGAGCTGAATTGATACAGGGTGGTTATTTCAAATCAGCAATATCAAAACTCGTTATTTTGCTCACAAAGCGAATTAAACCCGTAATAGCCTATCGATGACAAGTGATGCAACACTTAATGCTGAATCAATAGCAGATTGATGTTTACTTATTAACTAAAGTTGATCGCTAACCCCCATAAATCATCCAAACGATTAGTGACTTACTTGCCAAAAACCTTGTAAGCTATCTACTAGGGTCAAAATACACAAGGACACACACTATGGGTTCGGTTACCACTAAAAGACATCCCAATGGTCTTGATTATGTTGCTGTTGACACAGCACTTTGCCAAGCACGTATTTTTATGCAAGGTGCACAAATAGATCAATTTATACCTGTCGGCAAAGCACCACTATTGTGGGTATCAAGTGCAGATGATTATCAACCTGGTAATAGTATCAGAGGTGGAATCCCCATTTGCTGGCCTTGGTTTGGCATGAGCGACACTCTAGGGTTTCCGCAGCATGGCTTTGCACGAAACAAAACCTGGTCGCTTGAATCTGTCAAAATGCGTAACCAATTAGTAGACTTAGTTTTCACCTTGCCCGCCAGTGAAATGGAAAAACAATATTGGCCTCATAATACCCAAGTAAAGGTGTTATTCACCTTAGGCGAAACCTTATCGGTCAGCATAGTGAATACGAATAATGGAAATGATAACGTAATACTGACCCAAGCATTACATAGCTACTTTCCTATTGAAGATATTCATCAATTGAAAGTGAGTGGCTTTACTGGGTCGCAATACATTGAGTTTGGTGAAGGGCCGTTTAAACAAGTCGATGATGTCGTCAAGTTTGAACGAGAAACCGACCGGGTTTACACCCAATTAGGTGATACTCAGGAGCTACATACACAAAATGGTACCATTGTAGTCAGTCGCGAAAACAGCCAATCAGCTGTACTTTGGAACCCTTGGATAGACAAGTCGATGCGCCTTTCACGCTTTAATGCCGATGATTACCTAACCATGGTGTGCTTAGAAGCCGCTAATGTTCTGGACGACAGTGTGACTTTAGCGCCAGGGCAAAGCCATTCGTTAACCAGTCATATTAGTTGGAAATAAAACAGTTAATTGAGTGAGGTAAACAGCGATAATTGTAACCATTAAAAGAACGTCATAGCTTTATAATAGAAAAGGCAACCTAGGTTGCCTTTGTTACTTTCAAATATCCACTTACGATTTCAATACTTTGAGCAATATCATCATAGGAAATTCAACAAGTAATCTCCGATAACCGATAACCGATAACCGTGTAGGTTAATATTAACTAATGCTTCTATTTTTAGATTTTTTAAACAAGCCAAACCAAAAGGCTGATTCAAGTAATCCACCAGCTACAAAAAAAGTGATCGCTCCCGTTTGGCTACCGGCTAAATAACACGATAGTGCAAGCACGATTAAAGAGACTAACAACAATAATCTGTAGATACCTTTCATATTAATTTATCTCAATCCTATGCATGCACTGTTCAATAATAATAACAAAACCTCTTGATTACATTACCGCTTTACTAAACTACGAGTCAACTAAACTATCACCAATAAAAAAGGCAGCCGAAGCTGCCTTTGTTGCAATCTAGCCTTAGCTCGGAATAATAAATGGGTACCCCATCTATTAACCTAAACTGAGTTTAATTAGTTTGCAGTAACTTCACAACCTAATGGGCTGTTTGAGTTTTCATAAACAATGTCACCTATTGGCGCGTAGTCAGCGGCAGCAATAGTGCCTTTGTCTTTGAAGAAAGTGTATAACACTTCTGCATCAACATAACCTGTTTGGATTGGGTCTAATACTGGGTAACCATCACCGCCAGCAGCATTAAAGCTTGGTACAGTGAAGCTATATGAATCAGTTGCACTGTAGTCTTTACCATTAATTTCACTAATAGCAACAGTTTGAGCAGTACAATCAACCGTCATTTTCACGCCAGTGATTTGTGCATATGCACCTGCACCACGTTGGAATGAAGCTACAGTATTAAGATACTCAGTCACTTCTGCACCAGTCATAGTGCTCAACGTTACCATGTTGCCAAAAGGCTGCACAGTTAACACGTCACGATAAGAAATATCACCAGCTTGAATAGAAGCACGTACGCCACCAGAGTTCATCACGCCGATATCTGCACCCACTTTAGTACGCTGTGCTTCAGCAACTAAACGACCTAAATTAGTTTGCATGTTACGTACATTTGCACGCTCACCGTCTAATAATGCATCTGTAGTAGCAATAATTTCATCAAGTTGGCCTTGACCACGTTCTTGGTAATAAGAAAGTAGTGCTTTTAAATCTGCATCAGCTGTGATTTCATCAGCAACTAAAACTTTAGTTTTGTTACCTTCAGCATCTTCAACCGTTTTCTTCAAATTAACCGGAATTAACTTGTAGCTTGCAAGGTGAAGCTCACCGTTGAAATATTCAAAATCAGCACGGCCAACATACTTACCCCATTCATGAGCTTGCATAATGTAAGTGCCATTTTGCATGTCAGGAGTACAAGCGTCACCAGGAGCAAACTCTGCATAGTCGTTAGTATCTGGTTCCATACATACAGGGTTTTGAGAGTGGCCACCAATAATGGCACTTAAATCACCTGCAGCAAGTGCACGAGCTAATGTCACATCGCCAGGAGCATTACTACCATTTTGCGCATCAGCATAGTGACCCATATGAGTCGTCGCAAAAATTAAATCAGCGGTATCTGCAGCTTTAATTTCTGCAATAACTTTAGCCGCTTCAGTTGTTGGGTCTGTAAACGTTAAATCTTTAATAAATTCTGGGTTACCGATTTTAGCCGTGTCTTCGGTGGTTAAACCGATAACAGCAACACGAACACCGTTAACGTCAAACACTTTATAAGCATCAAAATAACGAGTACCGTCTGCTTTATAAATGTTTGCAGCAAGCATTGGGAAGTTTGCAACTGAACGTTGAGAATCTAGTACTGCTAATGGGTTATCAAATTCGTGATTACCGACGGCCATTGCATCATAAGCGATTTCGTTCATACCGATAAAATCTGGTAATGCATCTTGTAAATCTGATTCTGGAACACCAGTGTTGATATCACCGCCAGACAGTAATAGCGATTCGCCACCGTTTGCACTGACTTCTGCACGAATTTGGTCGATCAACGTCTTACGCGCTGCCATACCATATTCGCCATCACTGTTAGACCAGAAACGGCCATGGTTGTCGTTGGTGTGTAATACTGTAAATATTTTACAATCTGCACCTGCTTCGGCACATGTTGTCGGTGCTACGACTGCAGTATTGTCGTCGTCACTGCCACA
>NZ_PJAP01000482.1:0-6252 GCF_002836795.1 Shewanella sp. 11B5
AATTACGGTTTGGTTAATATGAGCATAATGCTTGTGTACGATATGCCCATGCGAAATAAGTCATTTTCAGGCGCCTAATTGACTTGAAAGAGTCGTGAAACAGCCCGCTATTATGTAGTGGGCTTTTTTACGTCTGTAATTTGTTGAAATTACGGTTTGGTTAATATGAGCATAATGCTTGTGTGGGCGATATGCCCATGCGAAGTAGGTCATTTTCAGGTGCCTAATTGACTTAAAAGAGTCCCGAAACAGCTCGCTATGATATAGCGGGCTTTTTGTGTCCGTAACTTAGGCAATGTTTATAAAATTGACAATGTGAAGATATAGCTAAGTTTTCAATTATTGGTATTTGACATATTAATAAGCAAAATTGATTAATTAAGTTGAAGATAACGGTACGATTTGATGGGTTTAATATTTGTTCAATATCACCGACTTATTAGCCAATAATGAGGCATAGATCAAAGTTTACTTCAGTTTGTTGTTACAAAATAAATTTAAGTTCTCGATCTTATTTATTATTTTGGTTGAATTAGGCGTTGTTCAGAGTGAACCATTGAGCCATTCAATAACGACTTAGGGATTATGCGAGAAGAATAAACATATCAACAAATGATATCCGAATTTAACGGTTACAATAGAACATTTTGCCACCATCGCCCAGATGAATTTTCCGTTTATGCGATGCTAGATCAATTTTGCAAGGCTGTTATATCTGTTCATTTTATATATGACACGCTTATGCATATCTAGGCTGCCTAGCCGATGATTTAATGCTTAACAGTACCAATGAAAACATTAAATAGGCATGTAATAACCATAGTTGATCGTACATCAGTTTGAAATAGTTAAAGGCCTTTGGTTTAAGCATCATGCAATGCCAATCTCCAGTTTTGAAACGATACTTATTGTTAAATAAAGAAGGACTTTTAGACAATGAATAACACTATTAAGAAACTAATATATGGTGGCGTTTTAATAATTGTCATCGCAGGGGCTTGGGCTGTATGGCAGTATTTTCAAGCACAACCATTGGGTGCTGGTTTCGCCTCAGGTAACGGAAGGATTGAAGCTGTACAGGTTGATATATCAACAAAAATTGCAGGTCGAGTCGATACAATTATGGCGCAGGAGGGCGATCTAGTTCAGGCAGAACAGATTGTCGCAAAAATCAATACAGATCAACTGCGAGCTCAGTTAATCGGCGCAGAAGCAAACGTTGCCAGTGCAGAAAGCCAAGTCGCATCCGCTTTGGCAGCCATAGAGCAGGCAAAGGCGGAACAATTACTGGCTGAACAAGAGTTGCATCGGGCACGCGAGTTGGTAAAAAATAATCACATCAGTAAGGAAACCTACGATACACGAGTAAGTCAGGTAGCCGTTGCCAAAGCCGCCCTTGAGGCTGCTAAAGCTGGACTAGTATACCGAGAACGTATGGTCGATGCTGTGAAGGCTAGCACTACAGAGATCCAGACTCAAATCGACGATTGTGTTCTCAAATCACCGGTTATTGGCAGAGTTATTTATCGACTTGCCGAACCCGGTGAAGTGCTAGGAAGTGGCGGTAAAGTGCTAACCGTTGTGAACCTCGCCGATGTCTATATGGAGGTCTTTCTTCCGTCAGCTCAGGCTAATAGCATTGCTATCGGTGCAGAGGCTCGAATTAAGCTGGATATCTTAGATTTCGCTATTCCTGCGTCTGTCAGTTTTGTGTCACCGGAATCCCAATTCACACCAAAGCAAGTTGAAACACTCAGTGAACGCGAAAAACTCATGTTTCGTGCCAAAGTACGAATACCGCAAAATTTAGTCCAGAGCCATATTGATGATGTAAAGACAGGGGTTCGCGGGGTTGCTTACATTCGTCTGACCACAAAATCCGGAGAAAAACCTGCTCCGTGGCCGGACTTTCTTCAGAAATTACCACCGCAAGCCGAACCCGTCTCAGTCAATAATAACTAATGTGGGTGCAGTACCATGGACCAACAAGATTATCCTATCGTCTGCATTAAGGGTGTTACGCATACCTATAAGAAAGTGAATGCTATCGAAGATGTGTCACTGACCATTCCTTCTGGGATGATGGTTGGCTTACTCGGTCCTGATGGTGTTGGTAAGTCGACGCTATTGGCCCTTATTTCGGGTGTTCGCAAGTTACAGCATGGCAGTCTTGAGGTGCTTGGTGGTGACATGGCTTCGGCCCGCCACCGCTCCGAAGTTGGCCCTCGGATTGCCTACATGCCCCAAGGTCTGGGTAAAAACCTTTATAGCGAGCTTAGTGTTGCCGAAAACCTAGATTTCTTTGGAAAGTTATTTGGTCAGGGGGCTTCTGAGCGTAAAGCTCGAATCGATAGTTTGACTAAAGCAACAGGGCTTCACTCTTTTCTATCAAGGCCAGCGGGCAAGTTATCTGGTGGCATGAAACAAAAACTTGGGCTCTGCTGTTCGCTTATACATGATCCAGATCTGTTGATATTGGATGAGCCGACGACTGGTGTCGACCCATTGTCAAGGCGACAATTTTGGCAATTAATCAACGCTATTCGCAGCGAAAGACCCAGCATGAGTGTGATAGTGTCCACTGCGTACATGGACGAAGCAGAAGACTTTGACTGGCTGGTTGCAATAGATGCTGGACATATCTTGGACACAGGTACTCCAGCAGAGCTAAAAGCCAAAACTAACACCAGTAATTTAGAAAAGACGTTTGTGCGCTTACTACCGGAAGGAAAGCGGGGAAGTGGTAAAGAGCTTGTTATCCCTCCATTTGAAAAGACTGCTGGCACACCTGCTATCATAGCGAAAGGGTTGACTCGACGCTTCGGTGATTTTACCGCTGTGAACAACGTTAGCTTTGAAATTCAAGCTGGCGAGATTTTTGGTTTTCTCGGTTCTAACGGTTGTGGCAAGACCACCACAATGAAAATGCTGACGGGTTTGCTGCCAGCTTCTGAAGGTGAGGCTTTTTTATTCGGAAAGTTAGTTGATGCGAACAATCTAGAAATGCGCAAGCGTGTCGGATTTATGTCACAAGCTTTTTCGCTGTATGGCGAACTAACTGTGATGCAGAATTTAACCTTGCATGCTCGCTTATTTCATCTGTCACCGTCAAAAACAACAGAGCGGATAAATACGCTGGTTGACCGTTTTGGTCTGCACAAACAAATAGATGATCTAGCTTCATCGCTGCCACTTGGCATCCGTCAGCGGCTTTCGCTCGCGGTTGCGGTGATCCATGAGCCCGAAATGCTTATTCTTGACGAGCCTACTTCAGGTGTTGATCCTGTCGCTCGTGACGAATTTTGGGAGCTGCTTGTTGAGTTGTCACGTCGAGATAAAGTGACCATATTTATTTCTACCCATTTTATGAATGAGGCTTTACGTTGCGATCGCATTTCGCTCATGCACGCTGGTGAAGTACTTGTTTATGATGAACCGCAACATCTAGTAGAAGCCAAAGGTGCAGCCTCGCTCGAGGAAGCATTTATCAATTACCTGAAAGATGCCATTGGAACGACTGCCGAAGAATCAACCGATTTGGCTTCTGTGCAGCCAGATGATTCATCAACGTTAACAAGTTCACCTTCAACCACATTAAAACGCCACTATTTTAGCTTGAATAGGTTATTGGCATACAGCTATCTCGAAATGATGGCGGTAATGCGTGACAGGATACGTTTGGCATTTGCCTTTTTTGGCAGTGTGATCTTATTAATTGTTATTGCTTACGGTATATCGCTAGATATAGAGGATCTCACTTTTGCCGCGCTGGATCTGGACCGTACTCCAGAGAGCCGCCAATATTTAAGTAACTTTCAAGGGTCACACTATTTTATTGAGAGACCAGAACTGCAAAGTAAAGATGAACTTGAATGGCGTCTTAAGTCTAACGATATAACCTTAGCGATAGAGATCCCTCCGGGCTTTGGCCGTGATTTAAAAACGGGCCAAACGCCTAGTATTTCTGCTTGGATTGATGGTGCTAATACCACCAGAGCAAGCACTATAGAAGGATATGTCACTGGTGGCCATATACGCTATCTTACCGAGTTAGCAACAAATGCAGGTATCGACGCAAGAGCTCTATATAAAGTAGATCTACAGTCTCGATATCGTTATAACCCATCATTTGAGAGCATATTTTCGATTGGGCCGAAAACGCCTGCCTTGCTGTTGCTCTTTTTCCCCGCAATCTTGATGGCGGTGAGTATCTCGCGTGAGAAGGAGGTTGGCACTATCACCAACTTTTACGTCACGCCAACAAACAAACTTGAATTTCTGATAGGCAAACAGCTGCCTTATATTGGCATTGGCATGGCTAACTTTTTTATTCTGACATTCTTAGTGGTATTTTTGCTACAAGTACCGCTAAAAGGTAGCCTGCTGGGCTTAACTGTGGGAGCTTTCTTTTACGTTTGCGCTTCAACGGGTATTGGGTTAATTGTTTCCGCGTTAACTAAGACACAGGTTACCGCTGTTTTTGCGACTACAATTGTGTCTTTATTACCCACAGCACTTTTCTCCGGGTTAGTTCAGCCAACATCAACGTTA
Organism: Shewanella sp. 11B5; assembly: GCF_002836795.1. NCBI lineage: Bacteria > Pseudomonadati > Pseudomonadota > Gammaproteobacteria > Alteromonadales > Shewanellaceae > Shewanella > Shewanella sp. 11B5. Next base: position 4,552 of record NZ_PJAP01000482.1, read on the forward strand.
GAAGGCGGGGGATATCTTATCGGTATGGCGTGGCCCGCAACCTATTACATGCATTTGAGTGTCGCTGCATTTACCAAAGGATTGGATTTCTTTGCCCTAGCAGGGGATTTAATGATGCTATCCATTTATGGTCCGCTCTTTGTCGTTTTGGCTGCAGTATGTTTGACAAAACAAGAGGCATAATTGATGAAAACCTGGAGTAACATTTTTTGGCTCGGTACTAAAGAGTTACGCAGCGTTCTTGGTGACGTTGTTATGGTAATGCTAATTATTTTCCTATTCAGCGCCCAGATTTATTCACGATCAACAGCCATCAGCGAGTCGGTTAATAACGCTTCGATTGCCATTGTCGATGAAGACCACTCTACGCTTTCTCGTAGCATTGCCAATGCTTTTTACCCGCCTTATTTTAACCTTGCAGAGCAAATCTCTGCTACTGATATTGACCAAGTTATGGATCAAGATCGTTTCATGTTTGTGGTCTCCATTCCACCAAAGTTTGAAGCAGATGTTCGTGATGGGCGCTTGCCGAGTGTACAGATAGATGTTGATGCTACCGCAGTGACTCAAGCGAGTCTAGGTAACCACTATATTCAAAATATCATAACTAACGAGGTGAATTTTTTTGTTAATCGTTCAAACGAAACAACAACCTATCCAGTGGCTTTAGTTCAACGCCGAGCCTTTAACCCAAATGGCACAATGACCTGGTTTAGTTCGATTGGTGCACTGCTCGATAACGTAACCTTGTTGGCCATTATACTGACTGGCGCTGCGTTATTGCGTGAGCGTGAACATGGTACCATTGAGCACTTGCTTGTTATGCCACTGACTTCGTTTCAAATTATCATGTCGAAGGTATGGGCTAACGGATTAATTGTTTTAGTAGCTTTCTCGTTATCATTGTTCTTTATGGTTGAGACCTTGTTAGATGTACCCATTGCAGGATCTCGATGGTTACTACTTGGCGGGACGACCATTTATTTATTTGCAGCAGCAGCCATCGGTATTTTTCTCGGTACAATTGCCCGTACGATGGCACAATTTGCACTACTGTTGATGATAGTGATAATACCCATGATGTTACTCTCTGGTGGGATCACTCCGATTGAGAGCCAGCCAGCTATTATTCAACCATTTACATGGCTTTTCCCTTCGCGGCACTTTATGGCTTTTTCTCAGGCCGTTGTTTTTCGGGGTGCTGATATCAGCATAGTGTGGCCAGAATTACTCAATATCATTGGTCTAGGGGCTATCTTTTTTGCTTTCAGCCTTGCGCTTTTCCGTCGGTCAATTGCCGTTAGTAAGTAGTTTATATTCTTACTTTTCATATTATGGGTTTAATGCCTTTAAACCACAAAGCCACCAATTACGGTGGCTTTGTTATGTAGAGCACTTGATTATGCGTTATTTATTTTTTGCTTTAGATCATAAGCATCGTCGGTAACAACACGTTCAAGTACTTCAATTCGTTGACGCAGGGCGTTAATTTCATCATGCAGTGCTTTATTGTTAGTTGCTTGTTCTGCCGTCGTATGTGATTGCCGTTGCTTGAGCTTCATTATAGTGACAATAAAGCTGCCTAAAATGGCCAGAATAGGAATTAATAATGCCAATGTTGGTGGGTTCATAATGCGTCCTTAATTGTTTTTATTTATTGTCTATTATTGTGACGTTTTCAAGCAGAATTACTAGTGACAA
>NZ_PJAP01000483.1:0-6232 GCF_002836795.1 Shewanella sp. 11B5
GCCTTGACTCATTCAAGGCCGCTTTCGCTGTTTGTGGGTCGGGTCTATCTGTCGTTTGGCAAGCAACTAAGCACAGCGACATCAGAGGAGTAACATATCTAATCACATTCATTTTTATTCTTATCCTATCGCTCTGTTATCGACTGAAATAGCTGAAGTTTTCTTCCATCTGACAAAATAACATAGTCTTTGCTAATCTTTGATACTCGTAATCCACTACCGCTAATAGCATCACCTGCTGACAGAATAATATTATTAATAACCGCATAGGTATTCTGACCGTTAACAATGCTGTTTAATACCAAAGATTGATTATCTGCTTTAGCTTGCACAGCAATAAAGCCCTGCCCCGGTAAGGTTGGATCTCGTAATGTTTGGGCGTTAGCAGCCGACATTAATAGCATCATTAGGCAGGATGCATACGCCATACCACTAATCTTGTTTCGCAACACTGATAAAGTCCTTGTTCACACTAAGTGTGTAAAGTTCTAATTCAACTAACGCATCGGGATGAGATTCAACACGGTAATCTAAACGCTTCCAATACAATTTATCGGGCATACTTTCCACAGCTTTAATAAACGCTAAAATAGAAAAGTAATCGCCTTGTAACGTCAACTTAATACCATGGCTGTAAAGATTAACTTTACTACCATCACCCACTTGCAATAAGGCTTTGGGCGCAATAGAGGCAAACGAAATGAGCGAGACGCCCTTCACATTGCCCAGCAAGTTCGCTAATACTGTCGGCATATAATCCGCAGGAACCATATCAACCATTTGATTAGCGAGTTCGGCATCCATCAATTGCATCTGTTCAGTAATCAACTGTAATCGTTGTTGATAATCTTGATTGGGATCGAGCTGTAAACGCTCTTCATAAAGCGCCACTTGTTGTAATGAAATCGAATTTTCTTGTTCGAGTCCCTTTAGTTGATTCTGGACACTTTGCTGTTGCTTCCACAATGACTCTAGTGGCATAAACAGCAACATCCCAATGACAACGAATAAGGCAACCGTAATCAATATCCGCTCTCGTGGACTTAGTTCATTAAATTTTGACGACCACACCAGCCATTGTTGCTTCATTGTGCGAGCTCCTTAGCAACGGGCTGACTTATCAATTTAAACGCCAACGGCTGTGCTTCACCGCGGTCCATTGTCATCGCTGAAAATGCATAACCTTTTAACGTTGAAGTAGTTTTTAATTTATCAATCCACAGTGGAATACTTTGAGGGTTACGACCATAACCTTCAAACTCAATTCGCTGAGCGCTAGTGTTTTGTTGCTCAATAGTAATATGACTCAACCACACATTGCTATCTGCCACGGCAGCCAAGTCGGTCAACATTGGCGAGTAACCCTGGCTTATCATCGTTTTGCGCTGACTAAGCTCATCTTTTAGTAGTTTTTTAAGATCTAATCGCTGTTGTTCAAGTTCAACCTTTGCTACCAAATCTGCATTAGGTTTACGTAAAGCAATTTGTTGTTCTAGCTGTGTCTTTTGGTTAGTTAACCGACTTTTTGTGCTGTTTGCTTGTTGATTTAACCTTTGCAATTCATCGGTATGCCACAGCCCTACAACATAAAGAACTGCACAACCTCCGGTGAAAAAAGCCAATGCCAGCATCATTCTTACAAAGGTCAGCCTTTGCTTTTTCGGCAACAAATCTGCGGTATATAAATTAACACTGGTTTTTATCACACTTCACCTCGAGCTAATTCTTGCAACGCTAACTGCGCGAGTAAATTCGATACGCCATCATGATTAACCGCAACCACTTTTTGATTAAAGTTAGCACTAACGAGATTGGCCAATGATGAACTATCACCTTCAACCAAGATGCTAATTGATCCTACTGGAGCTTGACGTAATTGGCTTTCAAAATAATCCATAGAACGTTGAATTTCTAAACTGAGATTATCGGCTAAGCCCTGCTTTAATTCTTCTAGAGTCGTTTTATTTAGATGGTTAAATCCTCTAACGCGACGTTGCATTAGCACTTCGCCCGCTTTAACAACTAGCAATAACAATTCTTGTTGCGGCAAGTGAGCGACTAACATATGCGCCATATTATCGTGGGCTAATACATGACTTAATGCCAATTCTTCAATACTGATCCCAGCAATATCTAATCCATTGGCATCACAAGCACTGGCCAATTGCATTAAAAATTGACGACTACTGACTACCACATTCACTTTTGAACTGGAAATGAAACTGGACTCGAAATAATCTAAATGAATATCAGTGACTGGCTCGGACACCATATCTTTAACAGACCAAATTAACGCTTGAGTGACTTCACCAGGTTCAACATTGGGTTTTTCAACTTGTAATAATTGATAATACTGCTGCGATAGCACTAATTGAACACGAACACGGCCAAACTGACTCTTTAATGCTTCAAAGGCTTGAGACCAATTGTTTTTTTGTACCAGAAACTGGCTGATAACAGGTGCTAATTGACCTTGTTGTGGCTTACACACCCACAGGGAATTACTGGCGATAAATACACCTACATTACCCATAAATTGCGATGTCTGCCAAAAGGCTAGTTTACTCAAAAAACCATTGTCCATTGCGTGGCCCATATTCGCTAACATATTAATTATTTAAGATTACTGATGATAAATATATCAGCAAAAATGACATTTTTAAGCCAATGTACAAGCATATAACATCAAGATGATTCGAATAAGCTGCATTGTCTTTACTAGTATTATTGGTCAAGCCCATAACGATTAAACTTTGTTACTGATGCGTTAACGTTATAACTGATCATTAATATAGCGCATATTGATTGAAAATAGAGTGCAATCTATTGATAAACAAGATCTAACTTAAACAAACATAGCATTATATGACTTAAACTTCAGATCTTTGCCCCAAAAAATCGCCTTGGGCTGCACTCACACCAAGAATTTTTAACGTTTGCCATTCTTCAAAACATTCAACGCCCTCGGCAATCACTTTCACTTCGGCTCTATAAAGGCCACCAATGAGACTTCGTATAAATAATTGATTTTCTGAACGTTGATCTACCCGGCGCACGATAGAGCGATGTAGTTTTACTAAATCAAAGTGATACTCCTGGATATAGTGAGTACCCACAACAGATTGACCAACGTTATCTACCGCCAATTTTGCGCCCATTTTTCTCAACATATCGAGAGTTTTAACTAACAAAACATTTTTCTGATTTTTGACAATAATGTCTTCAGAAACTTCAAAAATAAGTCGTGCGGCTAAAGGGCGATGCTCTAATAAGGTAGATTGTACCCAACGTACAAATGCCCTACTGGTTAAACTATCAAGGCTTAAGTTAATACTGTAAGTAGACTCATTATCGGACATTAACCTAAAGAGTACTTGTTCCAGCACTTGCCTCTCAACCTGCGGCATTAACCCACACTTGTTAGCCATGGGAATAAACAATGTAGCGCGAACATCATTACCTTTTAAATCACGAGCGCGGCTAAATATTTCATAGTGCATAATTTGATTATCACTATCGATAATGGCTTGTTGTAAGGTAAAAAAGCGTTTGGACACCAATGCATTTTCAATAAAACTACGCCAACGAACAGACCCTTTAGCGATTTCCTCATCTAACGCGCCTTTATCGTACATAAACCAGTTATTAACACGTTGCAGTTGCGCAGCTCGAAGTGCCATTTCGGCCTCTTCAATAAGCTGAACTTGTAAATCTCCAGCGTTAAAAAAAGCACTGCCTAAATGTAAAAAATTATCCGGATTGCCAATGCCATAAAAAGGTAATGCAAGGCAGGTTTTGAGTATTCGTTGCGCTAGTTGGTCGGCTTCTACTAGCGACAATTGTGGCACGATAATGACTAATTGTGAGTAACTGCGGCGGGCAAAAATACTGTCTTCGTATTGAACGAGTGCGGCTGTGATGGCTTCCGTTGTTAATGACAGCATTGCCTTAACGCCGCTTTCACCGTATTGGTCTTCCACTAAGTCAACATCATCAAATTCAATTAACATCAATACGCCATGAGCTACCATTTTTTGATTATGGCTTAATCCATCGAGACGATTTTGAAAGAATATCGGGTTACCAATCTGAGTTTGTTTATCAAGAAAAGTATCTTTACGAATAAATTGATCTAAGCGACCACGTTCTTTATGAGCATCATCCAACTCTGCAAGCAATTTACTGATAGCACGATTGATCATCCGTGGTTTACCATTTGTCGGCATATCGGCTGCTTGCTTTAAATGTCCCTCTAAAATGAGTTTACTTCGTTGAGCAAGTTGTTCAATTCCATCTAACTCTCTGGAGTACCAGCCATAACCAAAACGCACAAAAATTCCGATGCTGATAAAACCAATAACAAGAATAATGAGCTCGTGCCAGCCGAGATCATGTAGAGAAAATGGCGGTGGCATAATTAACGTCATGGATAATTTTCCATGGCTTAATTCGGTCTTATAGAGCGTTAAACTGCTTTTAACGATATCGGCTTGGTCACGCTGAAATTGATAAACTAATTGGTTGTCTTGCGACAGGGAGAATTCAACCGCTTTATAAGCCGTCAATAAAGGAGGTAACCAAGTAGAAAATTGACTACTGCCATGTTGTTGATAGTCGTCAGCTAACATGGTTTCTAACTCAGCCACTTTCTGCTGTTGGAAATTGTAGGTCAATTGAGTAAAACCCATCACCGCACACAGTAAAAATACAAATGCCACCGCAGCTAATGAAAGCAGCCAAAAGCTGGTCAGTTTTTTAGTAAGGATCTTGGTGAGTTTCATTTATCCGCTATCCTGCTGGATTTATTTATTTTATTAATGACTCCAATGCTATCCAGTATAACGATTGTGCTACACAACTTCACTAATCGTTTTTAATCACGCTTATCTCAGGCCTATAAAAAAGGGGCAAAAGCCCCTTTTACTAACGACAACAGACCTCATTAATCCCTGTTCAGATTAATAAACCTGATTATTTATACTTGCTTATTACACTTTGTATTCAGTCGGTAATGTGGTGATTTTTGCCACCCCTGAATCGATAGCCGCTTGCGATACTGCGCGAGCTACCAGCGGCAGTAATCTTGGGTCCATTGGTTTAGGCAGCACATATTGTGGGCCAAAACTCAATGATGACACGTTAGGATAAGCCGCTAACACCTCAGCAGGAACAGGCTCTTTAGCGAGGTTAGCAATAGCATATACAGCAGCTAGCTTCATTTCGTCATTAATGACCGCTGCGCGAACATCGAGTGCGCCTCGAAAAATAAACGGGAAGCACAATACATTGTTCACTTGATTTGGATAGTCACTACGACCAGTACCCATAATTAAGTCTTTACGGATGTTATGAGCTAATTCAGGTTTAATTTCAGGATCAGGATTTGAACAGGCAAAGATCACCGGATTAGGCGCCATTAACGCAATATCATCGGCAGCCAATAAATCTGCACCCGATAGTCCTAAAAATACATCGGCATCTTTAATCACATCTTGCAGGGTGCGTTTATCGGTATTGTTAGCAAATAACGCTTTATATTCATTGAGATCTTCACGACGCGTATGAATCACCCCTTGCCTGTCTAACATATAAACATTTTCACGTAAGGCGCCACATTTAACAATCATCGTCATACATGCAATAGCAGCTGCACCAGCGCCTAAACAAACAAAAATAGCATCATCAATTTTTTTACCTTGAATTTCCAGAGCATTCAACATGCCTGCTGCCGTGACAATAGCGGTGCCGTGTTGATCGTCATGAAATACCGGAATATTACATCGCTTAATCAGCTCTTGTTCAATTTCAAAACATTCAGGCGCCTTGATGTCTTCTAAGTTAATCCCGCCGAAGGTATCAGCAATAGATTCGACGGTATTAATAAAATCTTCCGTTGTGCGGTGTTTCACTTCAATATCAATCGAATCAATATTCGCAAACCGTTTAAACAGAAGTGACTTGCCTTCCATAACCGGTTTTGACGCTAATGGGCCTAAATTACCTAGACCTAAAATAGCCGTGCCGTTGGTAATAACCGCTACTGTATTACCTTTATTGGTATATCGATAAGCGTTTTCAGGATTAGATGCAATCTCTCTAACAGGCTCTGCTACCCCAGGACTATAGGCCAATGCTAGATCATGGCTTGATTGAGCCGGTTTCGTCAGGCAAACAGCTGTTTTACCTGGTACTGGGAACTCATGATAATCGAGAGCTTGTTGACGAATATCTG
>NZ_PJAP01000484.1:0-6225 GCF_002836795.1 Shewanella sp. 11B5
GAGTATATCGATAAAGAGGTGGTACAAGGCAGTTCGGCGTTAGTGTTAACGGCATATCTGATGCGAGCAAGCGAAGGTGATGGTATTACTGATGCCGCAATGACGGCCATTAATTACGCTAAAGAAGCCGATGTGCCAGTGGTGTTGACATTAGGGACACGCTTTTTAATTCAAGAAGATCCACAATGGTGGCAAAATTTTATTAGTGAGCATGTTACTATTTTGGCCATGAATGAAGATGAAGGTGAAGCGTTAACGGGTTTTAAAGACCCGTTGCTTGCCAGTGAAATGGCGCTCGATTGGTGTGACATGGTGTTAACTACGGCTGGCGCGATTGGGCTTTATACTGCGGGTTATACTGAAGATGCTGAAAAGCGTGAAACCAGTCATACTTTATTACCGGGCGCTATTCCTGAGTTTAACCGTTATGAGTTCTCTCGCCCGAAATTACAAGTGGATTGCGATACCCCAATAAAAGTGTACGCTCACATTGCGCCTTATATGGGTGGACCAGAATTAATTCGTAATACCAATGGCGCTGGTGATGGAGCCTTGTCTGCGCTGCTGCATGATTTATCAGCCAATACGTTCCATAAAACCAATGTGCCTGGTTCGAGTAAACATAAACGAGATGGTTTATGTTATTCGTCATTTTCACAAGTGTGTAAATATGCCAATCGCGTTGCATATGAAGTGCTAGCTCAGCACAGCCCGCGTCTGTCTCGTGGTTTACCTGAGCGGGAAGACAGTTTAGAAGAGTCATATTGGGAACGATAATCTATCGTCGATAAAATAAAACGATAATGAAGCATCATTATCGTTTTTTTTTGTGTAGATTTTTATAGAATAGGCATCGAAAGCCAGATTATTAATAAGCAATCAGGAGCGTCACGTGAAAGGACAAATCTTAAGAGAGATGCATGTACTTAAGGCCATTGAGCCTGAGTTTGAAATCCAACGCAGAATTGCTTTTATTAAGGCAACATTATCAGAGGCTCACAGCAAAACTTTAGTATTGGGGATCAGTGGTGGTGTTGATTCATCACTTGCTGGACGTTTATGCCAACTGGCAGTGAATAGTCTTAATCAAGAAAAAGCCAGTGATGAGTATCAGTTTATTGCAGTGCGCTTACCTTACCATGTCCAGCAAGATGAAGCCGAAGCTCAGCTAGCCTGTCAGTTTATTCAGCCTTCAAAACAAGTGACCGTGAATGTTCATGATGGTGTTGTTGGTATCCATAATGCAACGCTAAAGGGGCTTACCGCCGCGGGATTATCATCAACAGATGCTGGAAAGACAGACTTTCTCAAGGGTAATGTTAAAGCCAGAATGCGCATGATAGTCCAATATGACATTGCTGGTGCTATGGGCGGCCTTGTTGTGGGCACCGACCATAGTGCGGAAAATATTACCGGTTTCTATACCAAATGGGGCGATGGGGCTTGCGATTTAGCACCATTATTTGGCTTAAATAAACGTCAAGTACGTCTATTAGCTGCCCATTTAGGCGCGCCAGAAATATTGGTTAAAAAGGCACCTACGGCGGACTTAGAAGATAATAAACCTCAACTTGAAGATGAAGTTGCTTTAGGGCTGACCTATGATCAAATTGATGACTTTCTAGAGGGCAAAGATGTTGCCAAGTCTGTGGAAGATAAACTGGTGAGCATCTATAAACGCACCCAGCATAAACGTAAGCCGATCCCGACGATTTACGATTAATATCTTACACTTTACTTAAGGCGATGTGTTGTCGGGTGAGTTCTATTAGCACATTAGCATATTGTCGGTAATCTAAATATGGCGTCAGTAATACCGTGTGCTGGTGCTGTATTTTTTGCTTTTCATCTAGTGAGACATAGTGCCGAAGATCGGTTATTCCCATACGTTGTTGGGCTTCTTTGCCACATAAAATATGCCAAGATTCAGAAGGGAATACTATCTCGCCGTGGTGTTCAACCTTTGAATTAACAATACGTAATTGGCAATGCAAGCGTGATGGAGTATTGATGTGTTTATCGATTTGTTGATCATGAGACTCATTAAATAATTGGTCACGGATCTGTTTCCAATCAATTCCTTTGTTAGCATTGATATCGTGTTCTAAACAGCAAATCTTCGCCATAATGGTGACGATTTTACGCCAGTGATTGCCATTCAATGCGACCAGTTGTGTAATGGCATCGGGATGAGAAGCTTGCCAGTGCAAGGGTATCTCTGGAGGCGTAGGTAAATAAAAAATGATATCGGGATTCATCGGTCCCCATATATGGCTAAATAAATCTGATGACATATTACTTCCAGTATCGTTATGAATGATAAGAGTTTGGCGGTTCGGTTGTAAGCGTTACGCTATATTTTTGTTCGAATTGGTATCTATTTTTAAGGTTATTATGCGCGCAATTGTGATTGGATCGACGAAACATTTTTTATTTGCCGCATTTTATGGTGCTCTAGGTATTGGTTTAGCGTTAATCATTACAGCCGTTTGGTTGCTGAATGCGCGGCCTAACTTATCATTATGGCACACGACGCACCTTACCTCAGAGTACCATCAACAGTCCGGTTTAACTGATTTTAGCCAATATTTACAGTTAGAAGATAAGCTTTTTGCTGAGGTAGAGCAGCAAGTTTACCGTCAATATCAACCTGAAATAGCATCCCCGGTTAATCGTTATGAGCGTAATAGTTTATCTGATCCTGGATTATGGCAACAAAATTGGAACCGTTCTTTCGAATGGAAAAATCCCCAGGCTGAGTTTGGCCTTTTATTGCTGCACGGTATGTCCGACTCACCTTATGTGATGTCGCATTTTGCACAGCATTATCAGCACCAGGCTTATGTTTTAGGTTTGCGCTTGCCCGGGCACGGTACCATTCCTTCTGGATTAACCGACATTACTTGGCCTGATCTTGCTGGGGCTGTATCACTAGCTGTTGCCCGCTTGTCTGCCCAATTACCAGGTAAACCCATTTATGTGGTCGGTTTTTCGACAGGAGCTGCTTTAGCGTTAAACCATGAACTTGAAAATATCAGCTTAAACAAGCCTACAAGCTTTGCCGGCATGATTATGTTATCACCAGCCATTGGTCTCGCTCCCATTGCGGCAGGCGCTTATTGGCAAGCTAAGCTGGGTAAGTTGCTCGGGCAAGATAAACTGTATTGGAACAGCATTCAAACAGAATATGATCCATTTAAATATCGATCGTTTGCTGTTAATGCTGGCGATGTTGTGTATCAGTTAACACAGCGTAATCAGACCTTATTAGCATCATTGTCGGCGCAGCAATTTAATGCCATTCCTGCAATGCTAACGTTTCAGTCAGTTGTCGATGATACTGTTTCTTCGTTAGCTGTGGTTGATTTGCTATATCAAAAATTGCCAATAAATAAAGGCCATCAATTAGTGCTATTTGATGTCAATAGGACGAAGAGTAACAACCAATTACTTTTCCAAGATCCATTGGCGACTTTTGCCCCTTTTTGGTTACCAAAGCAATTACCTTATCGCTTAAGTTTGGTTGAAAATGATCCGCAACAAGATAATCATGTTCAGGTTAGGGAGCTTGCTGATAAATCGAAGACCGACGATGTGATAGCGCTAAGTTTGACTTGGCCGAATGATGTATATTCTTTATCTCATGTGGCGCTAAACTTTCCGATTGAAGACAGCCTTTATGGGCCTCTACCAAGTAATGATCCTGATAAAATCCAAATAGGCAGAGCAATTTATCAAGGTGAACGAGGCATTTTCAGTGTGACTGCTGATGACATGTTACGTCAGAAATGGAATCCATTTTATCCTTACATGATGACTCGAATTGATGAGTTTACTCAAGGGTATCAACCTGAGTCACCATTAGGCAATAAACCGCTAAATATTAGTCATTAATGATGTTAATGATTGTTCGATTACGTCCCTGTTGCTTTGCCTGATAGAGGTTATCATCAGCGACTTTAATCCATTTATCCAGTTCTACTTCATAATCAGCACTTGCCGTAATAGCACCAATACTGACCGTCACGTTAAATGACTGTTTATCTTCAGGTGATATGATGTCTAATTGCGACAGTGCCTCTCTAAAACCATTGAGATGATGTTCAATATGTAAGGTATTGGACAAAGGCAGAATAAGCAAAAACTCTTCTCCGCCGTAGCGGGCCACAATATCAATGTCTCGTTTAAAGTATTTCTGTAATAATTGTGACACGTTCCGTAAGCACTCATCACCAGCTAAATGGCCATAGTTGTCATTCACTTTTTTGAAGAAGTCTAAATCAAGCAATACAACAGTAATGGCCTGATCGCTTCGCAAACAAAAATCCACTAACTCACCAAATTTACGTTCAGCATAACGGCGATTATATAAGCCGGTTAACGGATCTCTATCAACCAGTTCTGTGAGTTTTTTGTTAGCCTTTTCTAATTCCGCCGTACGATGAGCAACTGTTTCTTCTAATTCGACTTGATGCGCGATGAGTTGTTGTTTACTGGCTGCTAACCGTTGGTACAGACTGAATACCTCTCTTGGTGAGCTATCGTCAATTGCCGATGTTTTTGCTGGATCTGAATATGACTGACTGAATTGATTGGCGACAGCTTCTAATGGCACCGTTAGCAACGCGCTGAGCTTCTTTGAAATATAGAAGGTACACAACAATGCAATCAACAGCATGATAAAGCTACTGAACATTTGTTCTTCAGCGAGTTTTAGTAACGGCGAAAATTCTTTTAAAATATACACGGTCCAACCATTATCGAGTTCCCGGTGAGCATACATGTATTCAGGCACAATTGAGGTCGTATTATGAATATTGATTAATTCAAGATTGGCTCGATATACGCCTTTATTTATTGCAAAATTAAATTGTGAGAGTGGTTTCAAGTTGAGTTTTGTTGATGCGTAAATTATTTGATTTTGTTCATCAACCATCACTATAGATTCATCGTCGGTATATTCATTAACTTGGTCAATATGTGCAAAGTGGGTCAGATCAAGTGACCCTTCTACGATTCCTGCAACTTGTGTGTGTTGCTCATCGAGATAAAAGGGCGCACTCATAGCAATAATTGCGTCATTTCCAAATCCGCGACCGAGAAAGACAGATGATACGAATAGGCGTTGATTATAGAATGACTCAATAAAATAATCTCTGTCTTTAATGTTGACGCTTTGTTCAGATATTTGCTTTGTCATGAGTCTTGATACTGGACTAGCAGCGACAATATTGGCTGTCGGATTAGCAATCAACATGCTGATAAAACCAGAATAGTTTTGATGTGAACTCGATAAAATGTCTTGCCATTTTTCAGGCGTATCTGCAACTAAGTCTAATTGGCTTGCAGTATTTTGAATGACGGTTTTATGGTTTTCAATGTAATTCTGTGCTGAGGTCGATAGGTGGGCAACCGCTTCAGTCATGTTTTGTTTTAACATGATTTGTTGACGTTCTAAAAAATAAAAATTAAAGATTAACGCCGAAAACAATAACGTTAAAGTCACCATTAAGGTGAAGAAATAGGTCAGTTGTGAGCTTAATTGTCTACGATGGCGGTCTTTAACTTTGTCTTTTAAAAACCATAACTTTGGTATCGCTAAAATCAGTAGTGATGCAATACTGGTATAAATCAGTCCGTTGATGCCTTGCTTTGAAATAATAAAGCCTAAGTGAGAGGGGGGAATGTCCATCAATAGCACCACATATAAATATACCATTGGTGCACCAATAAATAACCAATATGCTGCATCAGCATATAAAGCATAGATATCACGGCGTCTGGCATAACCTAAAAATAATGCTTCAAGCCCAAAAAACAAATACACATGTGGGCTATCCCATATCAACATTAATCCAGTTGATGCCATCATAGCGGTTAGAAATGCATACCAAGGTCCCAATAAAACCGCAGCAATGACAGTCACCGTGTTACCTAATACAAATTGCACATTGGCAAAAAATTGTATTGGGTAACAATTGATGAGCAATCCAACGACTCCCAAGATGATCGAGAATAAAAGATGTTGTTGATTAATGCGTGGCAAGGTCAAAAAAAATATCCTTATTATTTGTATTCTAAAAAGATTTATTCCTATCTAAGTACTTATCTCAGGAAATAGAACAGATTTCAACGCAAACTAAGGTTTTTTTACACGCAAATGTCCCTTTTTATCTTTTGTGATGCAGATCTCAATCTTTTAATGCCGAAATCTTGTTCGACCTT
>NZ_PJAP01000485.1:0-6208 GCF_002836795.1 Shewanella sp. 11B5
TTGAACTGTGATTGGAAAGGCTGCATGATAGGAGTATGAAAAGCGGCTAAAAGCCGCATAAAAAGCGTTATGCATTTTTATTAACTTCGGAGTTGTTTATGCAGTTTCCAACATTTGATTTTAGGCAGTGGTATCAAACGGATTTAACAACTATTGAACAAGTTGGAAATGTGTTCTTTAACAGAGAGGTAGATGGTGAGTTGTTCTTTAGAGGGATGGCAAATTATGACTTTGTGTGTATATCCACCTTTTACCGATACTTTATCTCTAACCGTGCTCTGAACTGGTCTGAAGTCGATGTAGGCTTTAACTCAAAGGTTTTACTCCCAGAAATCGACCTCGAGGAATATAAAAGACAGTCTTTCCAAATTTTGGACGATTTTTATGACAATTTAAGGACTCTTGGTTCTCAAGAACTATCGTTTGAATCTATTGCATACTTAGCACAACACTATGGGTTACCGACGGACTTAATCGATTTCAGTTATGATCCTAAAATAGCTCTCTACTTTGCATGTTGTGAGATGCCTGAAAAAGATTGCAGTGTGTACATGTTTGATATTTATTCACGTGTAAAAGAAATGATGGGGCTTTATGCCTCGGGAAGTATTGGGTATTGTCGAAAGCCCGATGGGTCATTGATGGATGCAAGTGAGCGAGAGCATCATGCTAGAGAGTTGTGTACAAAATTATCGAAAGATGGACTACCGGCAGTTACCCCTGTCATTGAACTCGATAAGATTAAATATGGACAGCGCATACTGAATCAGAAAGGAGCTTTCATATACCATCGAAATGCAGTGCCAATGGATCAACTGATGTACACAGCATCAACTCACACCAGTTATGCAGGGCGTCGTGTATATAAAATTGCCCATTCACTTAAACCAATAATCTTAAAAAGATTGGAAGACGACTTTGGTATAAACGAAGCATTTGTTTATCCAGATGCAGACCAAAATCTCGAAATCATTGATACTGCCGCTCAAATGACGCGAGAAAAATTGGGCCTCTAACAAATGCAAACAATTTAAGAGTGATTCGGCACGCGTGGCATTTTTACTATGCGTTGGTTTTAGTGTTTAAGGTGGTATGCGGCGGTTTTGGTATTGAGTTGCTCACCCCTTAACAGGGCTAGGCTTCAAGAGGAAATAATGAATAATCTTTATCTACAATTAATGGGAAAGGAGAACGATCTTTGTATTCCGGTCATGGATGTCGAATATTTACAAGGGCTCCCTATGTATGCGGCTCAGCTTGCTGGTCTTGGTGAAGGCACTAAATTTCCAAAAATCATTTTAGATTTAGAACAAATACAGGTACTGGACTACACCTCTATATCAACAGTTAGCGATGAACAAAAAAATGTAATTAACGACAAGTTAAAAAAAATACCTCCTGCTCCAGATGAGCTAGCTTTCTTAGCTTTAAAATCTCTTTATACTTATGCTTGGTGTGAAATTGAGACACAAAAGGAGTTTGAATCAGCAATTGAAACTGAACAAGCTCTAAATTACCTTATAACAAAGCAAGCTATGGAGCTTGCTAGTGATGTTATGTATCAAGATGCTAAGCTACCCTATTGGATAAGGCTAAGTCAGTTACGAGTGATGTCAAAAATTCCCCAAGATATCATTAGTAGCGGTAAATTAGATAAAGTTGCGTGTTATCCCATCAAAAGTCCTTTTTTCAATGCGAATTCGACAATGTTTAGAGATGGGACTGACCCATTAATTGGTTTTAATTATGCGCTAGAACCCATTCTCAAGATGCTAAATCGAATAATGGTTCACTTCTACTCATCACAGCATTTAGCGGGTGAAATAAGAATACAGAGAGCTTGGAAAGAGCTTTTACCAATTGTTAAATTTCTTTTAGGAACAGCAAGTGCATACGAGGTAACACCAAATGCTATTTTATTTAGTGTCGAGGATGCGCAGTTAGCCCAGAATATTTCTGCTGATCAAGTAGATTTTATAATGCTACATGAACTGGGGCATATTCTAAATAATCACCCTTTTCAATTAGACGAACTAAAAGGAACTGAGAGTGAAGTTGAATCTAGGCATAAACTAGAGCTCAATGCAGATAGCTTTGCTCATCAAGTTTATAAAAAATGGCTGCTACTTGACGATGACGAAAACTTAGACTTTAAGCTAGGAGAATATGCTAACTTAATAGAAGGCTCTCAATTGCTATTTATTTATATGAACTTTTTGGAGTTTGCCAAAGATAAAGTCGCATCTTTTAGCAATGTATCAGCGAGACCATCATTAAGTGACACACATCCTTCTGCTAGTCTTAGGCTTGAGCATCTAAATGCTTTAACAGGCATTAAATCTAGGTCTGATAGAGTTGGCTATGCTACTAAATTATTTAAGCAAATTATTGATTATGTAACAGACGCAAGCGAGGAAGAAGTTCTTTCTGATATGTCTTCGCTTAGAAAAGAAGCCTAACAAGTGTTTAAGGTTTCAAGATACTTTTTCTAAACTGGTATTAGCGGTTTCCCAGATTACGCGTAACTTACTTTTGTCCATTTTCAAGTTAGCGTGGCCATTATACAGAAAACAGCGAACTTAATATCGACAACAACCGTGGCGCAGAGGCGAGTGCCATTTTGTACAGTATCAGAGAAACGGCCAAAGCGAATGAACTCACCCCGTTCGATTACATCGAACACTGCTTAGAGCAATTATAAAACCCTGTGACCTCAACAGCCTCTTACCCGTTAAACTAGGCAGGGCGTAGTTTGCCGGACGCTTACAGTGAAGGTTTTAAATCGTTAGATGAAGCGCGTAAATGAGTCTATGAATTTGTTTATTGGTACAACAATGAGCATCACCATAGCAGGATTAAGTTTGTGACACCAAACCCGAGACATGATGGTCTTGATGTTGGAATACTGGCGAAGCAAAAAGCGTTGTATCAGACAAAAAGAAATGAACATCCATAGCTATGGTCAAAAGATAAGCGAAACTGGCAGCCAATAGGCGATACGGCGTTAAATACAGAGCAAGATAAAGAAGCTGCCTAACAATTTAGGCGACAACTGTCTTGAAAAACGCCGTTAACCGCATAAGGTAATGCTCTGCTAATTCTGGTCTAGAAAAATTCCAATCACTCATTGTTACCTCCAATTACACGCAATTATCTAGTTCATGTATAATTACACGCAAGACAGGTAAATATGTGTAATTTAATTTACGGGTTTATTCCTATTCAATTAATTATTGTCTGAAGGCTAAGGTGACAAATGATATTCTCACTATCGCTTCCCACCTTGGAATAGTGGTTCGCCCATCAAGACTTACATGCACATCGAAAACCCCAAAATTCCATTTAGAATGAATAGGTTAGGCCTATCCTACCACCCTTAAATCTTTATAATTTACTGATTTTGTTGATCTTTTTTGTAACCCATACACATTTGAGACTGAAAGCAGTCAACAACACCGAATTTGAGACCGACTTGTCTGAGGTTCAAAGAGGAATAGTCTTCTGCAATAAAATAAGGTTTTGATAACAAATTAGGATCTACAAGCAATTCTGAATACTGGTCCACGAGTTGCGAAGCAGTGGCCCATTGTGGGCGGAATATGCAATTAAGAGTGGCTCCTAACGTCTGGTTTTCTTGTCCTCCCGTTGGGCTATCTGTTTAAGGGGTTGTGCCATACAAAAAGTAATTTAACAATAACTAAATTAGAGTATCACCGGCACGGTTCTGTCCTGTCCAAAAGTGAGTTTGCCAAGCTATAAAGTTGAGAGTGTTTTTCACTGACCACTAGAGTTCTTTCCTGTCTCTATAGGAAGTCAAATGAGTCTAAATGTAGACTTCACCAATGACGTCTACAACTTAATGACCAAAGAAAATTATTGATTATTAAATCCATGAAAAACGAAAAACATGTATTCAAAAAGAATAAATCAATGACTTACGCTATGTTTTTCGTTTTCACATGGATCTAATCTCGAATTATTTCGCAACTTATAGAATAACTATTAACTCTTAATAAATATTGGAATTTACATTCGCTCTAACTTAAGCATTCCCACCCAATTCAGTCCCTTTTATGTACTCGATAAACGCCTTTGCATGCCCACCTTCGCAAACAGATAGGGCTGTGATATTACCGAATGCGGGTATTGGTTTATTGTTAAACCAAAATATGACCTTGTCAGGCTCCTCTGCCCAACTGAGCAATACAGGGAAGAGATAAGCTTGTTCTTCAATTGTAAAAAAACACTCTAGATTCTCTTTTAGTTGTTCATAAGAAGCTTGTATATAAGTCATCAGTTATGCCCTTAATGGTTAAATAAAATCCTAAGTAAGCCTATGTTTTTGATGGTATTTATTCAATTTAAAACTAGTGGGACACCTGACTTTCAGGTTTTTACATCAAACGTCTAAGCATTTTGAAGGTAAGAATATTTATGTACAAGAATTGTGTCTGAATTTATATGGTTAAGTGTCTGGCAGATAATGAGTTTAATATCAGATTATTTTAAAGCATTCTTGTTGAACCATTTCAAATTCTGGTTTTGGAATATGGATAACCTCGTCGTCACTACCGTTCAATATAACATTAAAAATCTCCCGTACATTGAGTTGAAACGGCTCAAGCATCTGTTCGATGCTCAGTTATCTAAAGACTTAGTTGGTAAAACAATTGCTGAACGAGAAAATTGAACGGTGTCTGCTTCATTAGTAATGAAGCAGGAGCGTATAGCAATCTTAAAACAACTAAGTGTCAGTGATGTTTGGGGGACTGGACGGCGTATTAGCAAGAAACTAGAGCTAATGAATATTCATTCGGCATTTCAATTAGCCTCTATGCCGCCTATTTTGGCAAGAAAGCAGTTTAATATTGAGATTGAACGTACGGTTCGTGAGCTCAACGGACAAGCGTGTAAAGTATTGGATGAAGAAAGGGCAGATAAAAAGCAGATCTTCTCAACCAGAAGCGTTGGAGAGCACATAACTGATTATGAATCGCTATTACAAGCATTGGGTAAACATGTCTGTATTGCAGCAGCTAACAGCACGCAAACAAGTCTCAAACTTCAAAACCATGCTGGTTTTTGCCAGTAACTCACAGCATTATGAGCGTCCTGTCAGCTATAAAGTTGTAGTGCATTTCCCCAGCCCGACGAGTTGTACTGTCGATCTCACTAAAGGAATGAGTGGTGCCGCAGTTCAGTTATTACGTGACGGTGTGCGTTATTATCTAATCGGTATTGGAGTTATCGATTTAGTCAGTGATAAGCGCAACCAGCTCGATTTATTTAACCCTCCTACTGCAAATCCTCTACGGATGCTTTCCTTAGACAACATTAATCAACGTTATGGCCGTGATACCTTATTTTTAGCAGCACAAGGAGTTGAGCATAATTGGGCCATGCTCCGTGATTCCCCTACCCCTCAGTACACGACTAGTTGGGGCTGTTTACCTAATATTAAGTGCTAAAAATTTTAGTTAAGTGGCAGGATAATATTCTTAATTTTTGCGCTGTTGATTGTTGGCTGAAGCTAAAATCGTTATATGTAACGGTTTCATGAAAGAAGATATGGCGACTAAAAATGATTAAATTTAAAGATCGACAGCTTGCTTTAAATGATCAAGCCCAAAAGTGAATGATCAATCAAACTATTTTGATCATAAGCTCTAAAACTGCATGACTTAACCTGTTAAACGCAGCCAGCTACCTAGGCCTTAATACTAAAAATCATGAGTTGCTCTCTTCGAAGAATACCAATGATGAGTGGTATTTCTCGAAGACTGAGTGCGTGAGATAGTAGTGGAAGACACTTCGAAAAGTTTTATTGGCTATCGAGTTGAGGTAACTTCCAGATGTACCGGCCTTTCATTTTGTACCTATCAACCCAAGTATTGTCTTGCTGCCAGAAGATTCTCCGTTTGATACGACTTCCGCTGACGGTATATCAAGGCTGAACTATGCAATTGTCACTGATAGCAGATCAGCCTATTGGTGCCATGATATAAATCGGCTGATCAAACTCCCCGCTTAAATCAGGGGTTCTACACCGGAACCCCAGAAAATTCCGTCACTAAAGCTAATGACCATCTGATTTGTATGATATTGAATAAATTACGGGTCATGTGACAGTTTTTAACGTCAAAATCGTCGTTTATGCTTTGTCACTAAATCGGTCGTTTACGTGACATCTCCTCTGATTGCTAGGTCG